>JALYIF010000370.1 GCA_030775925.1 Vulcanimicrobiota bacterium
GAATATGCCAAGCGAAATGCAGCTTCTGCGCAGGTGGACGCAGCACATCGTGCATTTTTCGCTCGAGTGCTTCAACGTGCGGGACCGTTGGACTCCGTCATGGAGTATGGGACCAATATCGGAATCAACCTCGTGGCCTTACATGAGTTTTTGCCCAACGCCGAGATTAATGGCGTTGAGTTGCACGCGGGGGCCGCAGTGCAAGCGCGTTCCAATGTTCCCTCAGCCACAATATATGAGTCTTCAATCCTGGAATTCGAGCCGCCCGGAACTTATGATTTGGTTTTGATAAAGGGCGTACTTATCCATATCAATCCCGCGGAGTTGGCAACCGTATACGAACTGCTCCATCGAAGCACCAAACGTTTTGTCTGTATCGCTGAATATTACTCGCCTAAGCCTGCACAAATCGAATACCACGGTCAGAAAGACCGACTGTTTAAGCGCGACTTTGCAGGCGAGATGTTGGACCGCTTTTCGGACCTCGCGTTAATCGATTATGGCTTTTTCTACCACCGCGACGCCTATGCTCGGCAAGACGACCTTACTTGGTTCCTGTTGGAAAAACGCGTTTAGGCGACGAGGATGCGTTCGATCGTCACGTTGTCGTAGGCCATCGGTTTTTCCATGCAGCGCTGTTCGCGGTCGTTAAAAACTAGGCAGTGCGACAAGGGCTTTGCGTACACGTGGATAGAGATCGCTCTGGCTCCGCCTGCGGGCACGGACACTCGGTGTAATTCATTAAAATCTGGAGCCCGATAGTCCGGCATCCCTACCGTCACATTTGAGTCGACCGTCGTAGCCCCAACCCGCGCGTACCCCGGTTCACGACCGCCGGCTAACAAGTCGTAGTTTTCCACCTGAAAGCTGCCCGAGTGAGCCACAAACCAGCATTGTTGCCCCATGTGATCGTGAATCGATGACACGGCGCCCGCATCCCAGCATAAAACCATCAGTTCAAATTCAGGATTTGCGTACACGAGGTTCCGGGTGTAGGATCCGGGGCGAAACTTTACATACCGTTCGACTGAACTAGGGATCAAATCCAGTGATTCAAGCATCGGATTGATCCGGGCCGGACCAAACTCATCCGGGCGAATTTCTCGCAAGGCCGCGGCAAATTGTGAAATCCCAAGCTTCATTGCGCTTCGAAGCTCCTTCCATGGAGTGATACTAAAAGTATCGACCCGCGCAGGGGAAACCTGAGTGCCTGGTCAGGCCTTTACAGAGGCTTTTGCCGCTCCTGCGCTACCAAATTTGAAGCGAGGTGGAGGCTCTCGAATTGACCGGCATCGGTCCACCAGCCAGTGAGGATATCGTAGTGCAGATCGCCTTCGCGGATGTACGCATTGTTGACATCGGTGATCTCCAGCTCCCCACGCGCTGAAGGCTTAAGGCGTTTGGCAAAGTCGAAGACTCGCCGGTCGTACATGTAGATCCCCGTTACCGCATACGTGCTCTTTGGATTTTTCGGCTTCTCTTCGATTCCCACAATTTTTTCGCCATCGAGCTCCGGAACGCCAAAGCGTTCGGGATCGGCGACTTCTTTTAGCAGAATGCGGGCGCCTGAGTCTTGTTCCTGGAATTTTTTGACATACGGGGTGATGTCATCTTGGATAATGTTGTCGCCCAGAATCACGACAATGCGCTGGCCTTCGGCGAAGTGTTCGCAAAGTTTGAGCGCATCGGCTATACCGCCTTCGCCCTCCTGATACGTGTAATAAATATCTTTGAGCCCGAACTCTTTGCCATTGCCAAGCAATCGCAAGAAATCGCCCGCCGAGTTACCGCCCGTCACGATCATAATGTCTTTGATGCCTGCTTGCACAAGCGTTTCCAGCGGATAGTAAATCATAGGCTTGTCGTAAATTGGGAGCAAATGCTTATTTGTAATTTTCGTAAGCGGCCGCATCCGAGTGCCTAGCCCGCCCGCCAGTATGATGCCTTTCATTCTAAAGGTGCTCCGCCTAGCTGCGCACCCCCCAGCCAAGCTGGGGCCCCCAAAACCATCGAGCCCATCATCATGTTGCTAATTTCTCCATTCCCCGAGGGGGCTCGTGCGATACGCCGATCATCGGTTTGCGTATTGGCGTTTGTAGTACTCGGCGAATTCGCCCGACTTCAAGGGGCGCCACCATGCTTCGTTATTGCGATACCAGTCGATGGTGGCTTGTAATCCGCTTTCGAAGGCGACGCGTGGCTGCCAACCGAGTGCGCGTGCTTTGGTCGTATCGATAGCATAGCGACGATCGTGGCCGGCTCGGTCCGCGACATGGCGAACGTGCGTCTCCATCGATCGGCCGCAAGCATCCATTAAAATTTTAGTGATCTCTAAATTCGTTCGCGGATTGCCGCCGCCGATGTTATACATATTGCCAAGCTCACCGTGTTCCAAGACGTGCATGATTCCGCGCGCATGGTCCTCCACATGGAGCCAATCGCGGATTTGCAAACCGTCGCCATATACCGGTACCGATTGATCGTCGATAAGGTTGGTCACGAAGAGCGGAATAAGCTTCTCGGGATATTGGTACGGACCATAGGTGTTAGATCCGCGCGTAATTACAACTGGCGTATCGAACGTCGTCCAATACGCCAGGACTTGCAGGTCGCCCCCGGCTTTACTCGCGCTGTAGGGGCTACGCGGTTGCAACGCATCTCGCTCGGTCGATTCGCCGGTGGAGACATCGCCGTAGACTTCATCGGTCGATACCTGGAGAAAGCGCGCGATTTTGTGCTCACGCACGGCTTCCAATAAAACGTGTGTGCCGAGGATGTCGGTTTTAAGGAACGCTTCGGGATCTAAGATCGAACGGTCAACATGGGTCTCCGCGGCAAAGTTTAGGATTGCATCAACCCCATCGCCAATCGCCGTGCGAACCGCCGCAGGGTCGGCGATGTCACCTTTAACAAATTGGTACCGGCTATCGCCTTCGAGGTCCCGCAGATTCGCCGGGTTTCCCGCATACGTCATGGCGTCGAGGTTGACCACCTCAAGGTCCCCGCGTTCCCGCAGGGCTAGGCGAATGAAGTTGGACCCTATGAAGCCCAGCCCGCCCGTTACCAGCCAGCGCTTTCTATCCCGTTGTGCCACGGAACCAAAAGTGCGGCACGACGCCGTGTCGCTCCTGGATACGTTTACCTAGCATTTTGCAACAACGTCCTTTCCGGTTTCGCTTCGTGCACGCATGAACCGCTGGCCCGTGCAAGGTCCGCAGCCGGCCCGGGTGGCGCCTTGATCCACGGCCATCTTGACCTGGAAGGGCCAGTCTCGTACTGAGGCCGCTGGATAGCCGCCAAGCTGCGCGACCGCACCCATTCATTCGGTAGACGCTCCGAGGGGCGGCATGGTATACTCTGGCGGTTGCCCGAGCCATTGGCCCGAGGTAAACGATCTCAAGCCCGCACGGATGGGGGCTGCGATGATCTCGAAATGGGCGGTGCCAGGAAGGCAGACCGGCCAGAGGTCAGTTTTTAGGAGAAACCGTGTCTGTTATTTCTATGAAGGCCTTGCTCGAGGCAGGCGTCCATTTCGGCCACCAAACGCGCCGTTGGAACCCCAAGATGAAGCCGTTCATCTTTCAAGAGCGTAACGGGATCTACATTATCGATCTCTCCCAGACAGTGGCGCGTCTTCGCCACGTCTACGAAGTGCTCAAGCACATGGCCGCCGAGGGCAAAGTCGTCCTCTTCGTCGGCACCAAGAAGCAGGCCCAAGAAGTTGTTAAAGAAGAGGCCGAGCGTTGCGGTACCTACTACATTAACCAGCGCTGGCTCGGCGGCACCCTGACCAATTTTCAAACCATCCAGAAGCGCATCGCGCGCCTCCGCGAGCTCGAGAACATGAAGGCTCAGGGCACGTTTGATTTGCTTCCTAAAAAAGAAGTCAGCAAGCTTTCCGACGAGCTTAATAAGCTCGAGCGTTTCCTCGGCGGCATCAAGGACATGCACCGGCTTCCCGACGCCATCTTTATTGTTGATCCGAAGAAAGAGCGCATTGCTGTCATGGAAGCTCGCAAGCTGAAGATTCCGATCATTGCGGTGGTCGATACGAATTGCGACCCTGATGAGATCGATTATCTGATCCCAGGCAACGACGATGCTATTCGCGCCGTACGCCTCATGGTTGGCAAGATTGCCGATGCCATCATCGAGGGCAAGACGGAAACCGAGAGCTCGCACGAGCCCGAAGCCGGGGATGAGCAGGCTGATTTCAGCCAATACGCTCCCGCTGCCGAGGCCGCCGAGCCAGCTGCCGTCTAAAAATACCCTTCGACAGGCTCAGGGTGACCCACCACAAAGTGTCATGCTGAGCTTGTCGAAGCATGTTTTCGCGAACGAGGGGCCTAATTGGCCTCTCTTTTGCGAGTAAAAGTGAATACGGAGAAGAACAGTGTCCACCGCTATGACATATAAACC
>JALYIF010000371.1 GCA_030775925.1 Vulcanimicrobiota bacterium
AAGATAATCGTGTAAACGGCTCACCACGACGTCGTACTCGCCCGGAGAAAGGTCGTCGCCTTGGGCCAGGTCATGCAGATATTGGCCGCTGGCAAATTGTTCTACGCCCTTGAGAAAAACGCTCAAACTTTGTCCGCGACCCGCTTTATGGTGATACCACGCGGTCGCCGCTTCAGTCGGCAAATAGAGGACGTAACCCCAATCCCCGCCGCTAATAGGCTGTCCCCCGCCCAATCCGCCTAAACCAAAATTCAATATTGAAGAGAGCAAAACCACGCCGTTGATCTGCACGCCGCTGCGCTGCAGCATATTAACCAGCACGCAATCGCGTGTCGTTCCATAACTTTCGCCAAAGAGAAATTTCGGAGAACCCCACCGGCCAAACTGGGTGATATACCGTTGAATAAACTGCGTAAAAGCGCGCCCGTCTTCGTCAACGCCCATGAAGTCTTTGGGATCACCAAAACCAAGCACGCGGCTAAAGCCTGTATTCGGAGCATCGACAAAGACCATGTCGGTCTTGTCCAGGAGCGAATACTGATTGTTGATCAAGGTATAAGGCGCGGGTCCTGTCGGCGCCCCGTTGGTCGTTACGACCTTCACGGGGCTAAAGGAACCCATGTGCAACCAGATGGACGCACTCCCGGGTCCGCCATTGTAGAAAAATGTTACCGGACGGTGCCGCGCTTCCGTACCGTCTTTTGAATATGCGACATAGAAGAGCCGCGCGGTGACTTCTTCTTTTGCATTTTTAAGCGTGATGGTTCCCGCACGCGCAGTATAGGCGATTGACTGACCGCCGACGCTAGCCGTATGGTGCGTTACCGCATCCGCCACGGCAGGCGGGATGCTCGGTCGTTTCTGAGCCGGCGCGGCTGCGAGGATCCCGCATGAAAGCGCGAGCGCCAGGATTGATTGAATCGTTTTTGTCTTCATAGTGCTCCTAGCGTCCCTGTGCTCGATCGTACCAGTGCGCTAAATCGTCTTTGTATTGCGCGAGCGCCGCGTCGTTGAGATAAATCATGTGCCCTGCTGGATAGAATCCGTAGGTGATATTGCCACGCAACGGCGCGGCAAGCTGCAGATGCTTCAGTGTATATACCGTGGCAAAATACGGTGTGGCAAAATCGTAATAGCCGTTGGCGGCAAACACTTGCAGGTTTGGATTCTGCGTCATGGCATCGGCCAAATCCGGAGCCGCATTGAGCGGGTACTGCTTATTGTGTGAGAAATCCCACGATTTTCCATCACTGTAAATAATGCCATAAATGTTCTGCCGGTATTGCAAGGGTGAGGTGTATTTCAAATCGGCACGCAAGTAATGATTCACCGCCGCAGTATATGGTGCGTCGATCGACGAGTCGGTCGCATCCCAATCGGGTTGCTCTGCGGCGCGGTCGAGATCGTAGGTTTGGTAACGTCCGTCAAGGCGCCCATAGATCATGCCCTGCGATCGCCCGACTTCTTTTAAGAAGCGGCTGTAGGGTACCCGTAGATTCGAGTTCCGAATATATTGCTGCGAAACACCAAGGTAATAACTGAGCTTGCGCACCACATCATCGCGCTGCGCGGCACCAATACGATCGCCCTTAGATAGAGCATCTAAATATTCGTTTAACCCAAAGTGTTCGACATCGTGCAAGAAGGTTGTCAGATTGGCCGGTTTGTTGCGCACCTTGTCGTGATACCACGCAGTAGCCGCTTCCGTGGGCAAGTAAAAAACGTACGGCCAGTCGCCGCCGCCAATGGGATCGCCGTTTCCGTAATCGAGTCCGTAGTTGAGAATAGAAGACTGCAAGATCACGCCGTTGAGCGCAATTCCCTGATTCAGCAGCCAGTCTGCGAGCGCAGCGGAGCGAAGCGTACCGTAGCTTTCACCAAAGATAAACTTTGGCGAGTTCCAGCGTCCGAATTGCGTGAGATAGCGCTGCATGAATTGCCCAAAGGCCGCGACGTCAGGGTCTACACCGAAGAAGCCCTTACGCTTGCCTGGGTCCAGAATGCGACCGAACCCGCTGTCGGGCATATCAATGAAGACCAGGTCACTCTTGTCGATCAGACTGTAAGGGTTGTCAACAATCTGATAGGGAGCCGGTCCGGAGGGCTTTCCATCGGCCGCAAGCACCCGCACGGGTCCGAACGAACCCATCCGAAGCCACATGGTAGAACTTCCCGGGCCGCCGTTATAGATGAACGTCACCGGTCGCGTTGCCGCAGAGCCGGTCGTGTACGCCGTGTAAAAGATATGCGCCGTGGGCTGGTCTTGCTCGTTACGCACCGTAATCGTGCCGGCGCGTGCCGTGTAGGCGATCGGCACGCCGTTTACGGTGACGCTATGTGATGTCACCGCATCGGGCGTCTCCCCGTCGTTGTTGGGTTCCGACACCGCTGCGGGCGTCGTCGCCTTGGGCAACGGTTTGGCGACCGGATCCGCCGCAGCTGCGCGCCCGGCAACGGTCGAATTGAAAAGGACGAAGGCGCAGCAGAGCAAGCCAAGATATGGCTTTTTAGCAAAAGCGTTCATCCAGGCTAATTGTGGGCTGCGGAACTGCTCCCTCTAAGCCAAACTTCTGACACCGCATCCGGTGTCCGGTGGCTTAGCGCAAAACGCTGAATTCATTGTTGGCATAATCCAAGACGAATGGCGTGCTTCGCAGGACCTCATAGCCCAAAATCCCGAGAAGCGCGTTGCCCATCAGCGGCGTGTTAAAGAAGCATGCTTTACCGCTATCGATGGTCGTGATACCGAGGCGGACATCGTTCATCGTCGCGCAGGGCAGGCCGGAGATTTTCTTGCCCACCGCGTTGCCTTCGATTCTGGCTTCCAAACCGACGCGTAAGAATTGAACGGGCAAATACACCGCGTTCTCGGCTCCGGTATCAACAACAACAGAGATCCGTGCCCCAGACCACGGCAGCGTCACGTCCACCTTAGGGACAAATCCGTAGAAGTCGACGTTCCCTTGCATTGCCGTCTTACGGGCCAGTCGCGCGCTAACGCGGTCCTGCGCGCTGTTGACCTCAAGCCGCACGAGTGAAAGGTACGGAAACCCGACGACTCCATCGGCATCAAGGGCATCGGGGGCGACGAAAACACCGAGATGTTCTATATGCACGGCCGGCAGTTCGACAACATCCGCTGAAGTAATCATGGCTGATAAGTCGTCGCCGAATGTGCCGACACGCGTGCTGACTCCCCCGGTCAGGTGCGCTCGCTTTGCAAAAGCGGCCGACAGCAATACGCACGTCGCGCCCGAGTCTACTTTGAACGTGCCTTTGACACCATTAAAACTTCCAACAACGTAAATTCCGGTCGGCCGCACGACAAAACTGCTGCCGTTTTCGCCGGCTTCCCGATAGGAAAGGGTCTCCGGCGGCGGGCGCAGGGCAGCGGCCTCGACGCCTTCATTGATCCGCACGGTAGAAAATGAATAGGTATTGGAATTATCAGTCCACGCGCGGATAACTTTTTTGCCACCCCCGACATCTGCGTATTGAATGTTGCGGATCTTGAACGACGCCCCGTCGGGATCGATAATCGCTGCAAGGAGTTTGCCGCTCTGCGGATCGATAACCAGATCAATAGGCGGGGTTTCACTCGGCTCGATGCGCACACTCTCAAAGCGCGATCCCTCAA
Organism: Vulcanimicrobiota bacterium; assembly: GCA_030775925.1. Taxonomy (GTDB): domain Bacteria; phylum Vulcanimicrobiota; class Vulcanimicrobiia; order Vulcanimicrobiales; family Vulcanimicrobiaceae; genus JACRUB01. The sequence goes on from JALYIF010000371.1 coordinate 3,638, forward strand.
ATGCGGCCGCACTTCCAAAGCGCGTCTTGCTGGATTCGAAGCGCTCGTTGAGAACATCGAAAACGGCTCGCTCGAGGCGCGCACGCGCGGCGCCGGCATCGACCCGAATGCCATTAATATCGGTCTGCCAAAAATGCGTCCCATCAAATCCATTGCTCAGGGCCAGCCCGCCGGAGGTGGTGCGGGTTCTACGGAAGCCCGCACGCGAACGGACTTCCGTCAACGCAAGCCCTCCGTCCGTGCCGGTCAGCCGCACGTTCTGAACGGTGCCCTCTTGAAATGACCACCCAGTGAAGGCTCGATGAAGCGCGAGGAGCTCTGGCGCGGTATGCGGCGCGAGCTGCGCGCTTTGAGCCATACCTGCCAGCAATGGCCCAACGCAGAGACCCAAGGCCAGGGCAGCCGCGCGGAGCCGCAAATGCTTCATACTGAAAAGAACGCTTGCCGCTAGGAAGCCGTGACGAAAAAAAGCCCGCGGATCGCGGGCTTTTTCTTTCATCTGTGTTTGCCGTGGGCCGATTATTTCGAGGTGAAGGCCTCAATGAAACCAGTTGCGCGCGTGCCGTGATTATCCGGCTGAATCCCGAGCGCGTGGCATGTCTGCTGCGGATTCTGGCCTTCATCGAACGAATTGCCGACCTGCAGGTTGTGTTTCACGCGACGAATCGTTTCGTCTACAATCGCGGTGACTCGGTCGGATGTCGCTGTTTTCATGAAAAGGTTGTACCACATTTTCAGGTCTCTACAAGCTCTGCGAAGCAAACGTTACCAAATGATTTCCAACGCTATACAATTCAGGGGCCATCAGCTTTCTTGATCGACGGACTCAAGTTGCGCATCGCCGTCGTGATCGATCCGGACCGTAAAGACGATCGGACTGCAGCAAACTTGGCAGTCCTCAATCAGCCGCTGGCGAAGTCCGCCGGTCGGATCTACCCCGAGGTAGTTATCCACACCGCAATATGGGCAACAGTAGGCGACATCCGTCTCAAGTGGCATGTCCTCAAGGATACGGTTTTTATCACGCGAAGGCATTGGGTTGCCCATAAATTCTTGGAATTTGCGGGCCAACAACGTATGCAATATGTAAAGAGAATTATCGAGCGCTCGTTGTCGGTCGTCCCCGATCACGCGCTTCACGGCTTCCCGCCGTATCCAAAGGAACCAGTCGCCCCCATGGCCATGCCGCCATGCCGGGTCTATTATCCGCGGTATTACGACTTGAGCCTCGAACAGCGCGCCTACTACATTTTCTGGCGCCAGCAATACGAGCAAGGAGACTTGCAGCCGGCCGACCCGACCTACCGCTTTTTGTATGCCTACGAGCTGGCTCAACGCGCCGATCATGCCGGCCACTTGGAAAGTCTCTGGATGCAGCTTCGCGCCGACTATGCGCGGCGCGATGCAATCACCCGCACGCTCTCGAGTTGGATCACCGATTTGCGCTTGCAGCAAAAGCGTATACTGTATGATGCCGTCACGGAAACGATGTTCGATCACAGCCTGATGCTCGATCTTGCCATCGCCGCGAACAT
>JALYIF010000372.1 GCA_030775925.1 Vulcanimicrobiota bacterium
CCGTGCGGCGGCGGTTCTTTTCGCAGCCGGAAATAGTAAAGCTGCATCGGCAAAATCTTGGGTAAATCGGCCGGCCGCAACACCAACTCTTGTAAGTCGCCGCGCGCAAACCCTGAGATCATATAGACGATGCCACTGATGACCATGATCCATGCGAAAAAGAGATGCCAACGGCGCCCGTCGGCGAGCGACTGTGGCGCCGGGATCGTGATCCAGCCAGGAAAGGCGCGATCGGTCCGTCCCCCCATGCCATCGTCCGTATATCCCAGCCAGCCGGTGGTATAGAATGTATGGCCGAAAACGGTGGTGGTGCCCACGTTCTTCTGATCCGAACCTTGCGTCTGGGCCGAGTCGATGGCCAGCACCCGCCGCGACGGATCGCTCTTATCGGAGGCATCGAGGTAGGGCGAGGCGTTAAAAATCTGCAGCCCGCTGCTCACCAGCACCAGGAACGCAATGAAAAAAGCCCAGTGGGTAAGCCGGGTGGGGATCGAATGCCTATAGACCGTTGGTCGTATCGCCATTGCTGCCTTCATCTTAGCATAAACGAAACGTAGGCCGCGGCGGATTCCGGGCAGAAAGGTCCGCGCGCAATGTCTGAAGCCGTGCTCGAACTTTCGACCGCCGGATCCGTCGCGCACGTGCGCCTCGCCCGGCCTGAAGTCCGCAATGCGTTCAACGCCGAACTCATCGCCCAACTTCACCAAACTTTCGACCGCCTAAGCGCCGACCAAGCGATCCGCGCGATCGTCCTGTCGGGTGACGGCAAGACGTTCTGCGGTGGGGCCGACATCAATTGGATGCGCGGCTCGCTGGAACTCTCACGCGATGAAAACGTGGCTGATGCCCAGCGCATGTCCGATATGTTCCGAGCAATAGACACCTGCAGTAAGCCCGTTATCGCCAAAATTCACGGCGCAGCGCTCGGCGGCGGCGCCGGTTTGGTCGCTGTTTGCGATGTTGCCATCACTTCAGATGAAACGGTCTTTGGTTTTACCGAAACCAAACTCGGCATCTTGCCCGCGGTGATTTCGCCGTTCGTCTTGGCAAAGATCGGGCAGTCGCATGCACGCGCGCTCTTTCTCACGGGCGAACGGTTTAACGCCGTTCGCGCGGCCATTATCGGCCTAGTGCACGAAGTGGTTGCTCTCACCGAATTAGATAGTGCGGTTGAACGGATTCTGAACGAAATTCAAACCGCAAGCCCAACAGCGATCGCGATTGCAAAAAAAACGATTGCGCAAGTAACGGCCGCAACGTACGACGCCTCGCGCGACCTCACCGCGCATGCCATCGCCGCACAGCGCACGAGCGAAGAGGGGCAAGACGGGCTGCGCGCATTTCTCGAACGCCGTAAAGCAAAGTGGGCTCAATGATAAGACGATTGCTCATTGCCAATCGCGGCGAGATCGCCGTGCGAATCGCGCGTGGCGCAAGCGAGATGGGTATTACGCCGCTCGGCATCTACTCCGAAGCCGACGCCGACGCGTTTCACTTGAGCGTGATGGCGGAATCCGCATGCGTGGGCCCGGCGACCGCATCGGAATCCTATCTCAATATCGACGCCGTCATCGGCGCAGCAAAAATCATGCGCGCAGATGCCGTGCATCCCGGCTACGGTTTTCTCTCCGAACGCGCCGCGTTTGCGCAAGCGGTGGCCGATGCAGGACTCGTGTTTGTCGGGCCGTCGCCGGATGCCATGGCGGCGATGGGCAGCAAACGCGATGCCAAGCAACGCGTGCGCGGACACGACGTGCCGGTCATTCCGGGATACGAAGGTGCCGACCAATCGCCCAAACTCTTGCGCGCGGAAGCCGAGAAGATCGGCGTGCCGCTGCTCATTAAAGCCAGCGCCGGCGGCGGCGGGCGCGGCATGCGTGTGGTTGAGGATCTCAAGCAGTTTGAGGAATCCCTCGAAGCCGCGCAGCGCGAAGCTCTGGCTGCATTTGGCGATGCAACCGTATTGCTCGAACGTTATTTGAAGCGTCCGCGTCATATCGAATTCCAAGTGCTTGCCGATTCCCACGGCCATTGCATTCACTTAGGCGAGCGCGAATGCTCGATTCAGCGCCGCCACCAAAAGATTATCGAAGAAGCGCCGTCTGTTGCGCTTTCACCGGCATTGCGCGCCGAAATGGGCGCGGCAGCCGTGCGCGCGGCCGAATCGGTCAACTACGTGAACGCCGGGACGGTTGAGTTCATGCTGGACGAAGACGGCAAATTCTACTTTCTGGAGATGAATACGCGCCTGCAAGTCGAGCATCCGGTAACCGAACTCGTCTATGGTGTAGACCTCGTGCAGTGGCAGCTGCATATCGCCAATGGTGAGAAGCTCACGCTGCAGCAAAGCGACGTGCATCCGCGCGGATGGTCGATCGAATCGCGCATTTACGCCGAAGATCCCTACAATGCGATGTTGCCATCAACCGGCGACATTACCGTTTGGGAGCCACCGCAAGGTCCAGGCGTGCGTTTGGATTCCGGCGTTGAGTGGGGCAGCGAAGTGAGCGTTTACTATGATCCCATGCTCGCGAAACTTATCGTGTGGGGAACGGATCGCGCCCACGCCGTGGCGCGCATGGAAGCGGCGCTCGATGAGTTCGTAATCGGCGGGGTACGTACGAACGTGCCGCTCCTGAGTTGGATCGTGCGCGACGAACATTATCGCGCGGGAAAAACCACCACGCAATTTCTGGCCGAACGGCTCGACCCGGCAATCTTCGCAAAGCGTACGAT
>JALYIF010000373.1 GCA_030775925.1 Vulcanimicrobiota bacterium
CCGGTTACAAGCGGCCTTGCGGGGCAACCCCCAGTTCGATGCATTCGATGCCGACGATGCACGCTCCAAGCTGAGCGTGCTGGGGACGTAAAGGTGCATTCCCGGACGCTCGCACTCCTCGCGGTAACCATACTGCTGGCGATTCTGGCTTGGCCGGTGCTTGGATCCGGCGTTCGGGTGCATGCCGCGCGCCCAACTCCCGCTGCAGTTCTGCCTGACTACTTATATCGTGATAAGACAGTCTCGTTTTACGAGATGCGCGTCCGGCGTGACCCAGCCGATCAAATCAGTGCACGGCTTCTAGCCGGGCAATACATGCAGCGCTTTCGGGAATCCGGCGACATCGATGACGTCAAGCGAAGTATGCTGCAGGCGCGCCGGTCAATCGCGCTTCAACCCGCGAATAATATAACGGCGTATGAGATTTTGGCCTCTGCAGAAATGGCACTGCATCAATTTAAAGCCGCGCTTAGGGACGAGCAACGCGCTCACCTTGGACGCCCCGACGATACAAATGCGATCGCGCAGATCGCATCAGTTGAGATGGAACTGGGCCACTATCAGGCCGCTCACCGGATATTGGTTCCGGCAGTTCAGAAAAATGCAAGCGACTCCGGCTTGTTGGCGGTGTTGGCCAGGTATGATGAGCTAACAAGCAACATGAGCGATGCGCGCCCGCTGATCGACCGCGCCAGCGTGATCGACGATTCGATCATCGACAACTCCGCGCAAGGGCGCGCTTGGTTTCATTACCGCCGCGGCGAGTTGGCCTTCGCAGTCGGAGCCAGCGATGAGGCCAAACAGGACGAGCGTGACGCTCTGGGTATCTTCCCGAAATTCGCTCAGGCATATAACGCCTTGGCCCGTTTTTGCTGGGCTACGAAAGACTGGCATTGCGCGCAAGATGCGGCAACCAAGGGCGCCGCCATCGTGCCCTTACCCGAGACACTGGGATATAAAGCAGATGCGCAGACCGCCTTAGGAGATTCCGCCGGAGCACGGGAAACCCAGGACCTTATTGTGGCAATCGAGCGAATCGGGAACGCCTATCGTGTCAGCGATCGATTACTCGCGGTTTATTATGCCGAACACGGGATGCGTTTAGACAGTGCACTGCAAATCGCGCGACGCGAGACACGCCTGAGAGGGGATGAGATCTACGCACAGGACACCCTTGCTTGGGCGGCCGCTATGGATGGGCACTGGCTTGAGGCTCGCGCGGCCATGCGCAAAGCCGTGCGTTACGACACCGAAGATGCGCGACTCCAATACCATGCTGGGATTGTTGCGCTTCATTTCGGCGACCATGCGGAAGCCAAGCTGCGCTTGAACCGCGCTTTATCGCTCAATCCTCAATTTCATCCGAAATATGCTGACGATGCCCGCCGGGAACTCGCTCGGTTACAGTAAGCAAGCGCTTCTACGGTTGTAGATAATTTTTACGGACAATTCAATCCGCATCGCGCTGTAAGGCGTTGGTATCTTGAAAATACTAGCGCACTGGAGCACATCGCATTGAAGAAGATTCTCGCAATCATAACCGCGAGCGTGGTCGCCTTGAGCCTGTTGGGCGTATTCGTCCTGTATGGCAATCAGAGCGCACGCAGTTCTGACCACCAAGACTCACCACTCACCGTCGGACGCCCCGGCGCAGATATCTCCGATGTCTTCGTCTATCCAAGTCCCGAGCATCCCGAGAACGTCGTTCTTGCGATGAATGTGCATCCGGTGATTCCAACCGGACAAGGGATGACGAAGTTCTTTGATCCGGGTGTTCTCTACCAGTTCAAAATTTCTGCAGACAACAGCTATGCTGCGCATTTTGTCGTTCAGTTCATGGCCAGCGGCGTCGGTGCGCAGCAGAAGATTACCATGTATGGTCCCGGCCGTCCGAATATGGAAGGCACGCACTCTACGTTGATTGCTTCTACGGGCACCATGAACTATAACGAAACCGCAACGATGCCGAACGGCATTCGCGCCTTTGCCGGACCGCGAGAGGATCCGTTTTACTTTGACCTCTCGCAGTTTTTTAAGATCATTCCGGATCGGGATTTTCACAACCAGCCCAATCCGCCGGCACCAAGCGCCTCATGCTTTCGTAAAGACGCTCAAGATTTCTTAGCTGGCTTCAATGTCCTAAACTTCACCGTTGAGATGCCACGCAAAGTCTTTGTGGACTCTAACGGAAATCTTCCGACCATCCACGTTTGGGCTACCACCTCGGTTGCCTCAACCGATCCGGATGCGGACCCGCATTCCCCGATTAACACCCTTGAGAACGTCGTGAAAAATGCTTCGTCGCAAGACCCAGGATCGGCGGCGCAAGGCAATCAAGACTTCGTGCAGGTCGAACGGCTTGGCCGTCCCGCGGTAAAAGAAGCCACCGAGGACTTCAAACTGCACGATACGACGAACCGCCATGACATCACCGACGATAAAACGCTTGCGGATTCCATCAAAGCATTCGTCATGCGTCCGGCTCCCTCGGGAGCGGGCCGTTCGGAAGCGATTGCTAATGCGATTCAACACGTGTTGATTCCGGATGCGATTGCAGCCGACCTGAATGCATTTGGACCTGCGCGTTATTTAGCCGTCGAGACCAACGGCAAGAGCGGTCTTCCAATTGCCGTCATCCGCGCGGTGCCGCCGCCGGGAATCTACGGCATTAAAAAAGCCCTTGGCGATCCGTACCGTCACTTTGGCGGCCGCGATCTCAAGAGTCCGGTTATCGATCTCTCGCTCGGCGTGCTTTTCGGTAGCCTCGTTCCTAAGCTCGGGCTTGCTCCCGAAGATAACCGGGAAACGCCTTGTCTTACCAGCGACAACACCACGCCGGCAGCCAAACACATTACCGACACTTTCCCCTACATGGGCGCGCCGCAGTAGCGCAGAGGAGTATCTTACTACATGAACATTCGTCTGCTCTTAACCGCCGCGGTAGCTTGCGCCGCCCTCACGCAGTTCGCTCTGCCTGCAGTGGCGCAAGCCCAGCCCGTGCCGGCTCCGACCTCGACGCCGGAAGTGCAAATTCCCCCAGCATTACCGCCGCTCCTCAAGACGGAACGCTATCTTAGCGCTGGCTATATTGTTCCGCCCATCGTCTGCAATGAAATCAGCTCGTGCAACACGGGGAGCCGTTACCGCAACTACGCTGTCCGCGGCGCTATAGAATTTCCGATTTCCACTGGCTTGGCTGGCATGGTGAAGGTTGACTATCGGCGCTTCGTCTATCCGGCCGGTGGCAGGGTGATCAATCTTGCCGGCGGCGGAAACTCATTCGCCCCCGCTTTACAAGCAAGAGAAGAAGACTATGATTTCCGCGCGGGTATTCGTGCCCTCGAACCGCGGTTGTACCTGGGGTTAAGCTATTTGCAACGAACCGAAAATTACGGGTATCCACGGTTGCGCGGATTCGGCGTTGGTTTGGAAAAACTACCCGACGTCGATCAAACGTTTTCCGTGTACGGCGGAGCGTATTATTATCCAAGCGTCACGGGAACCTACACGCAACCGCTTGGCCCAAATACAAGCGTGCCGCTGCGACTCGCCTATCACGTTCTTCGCTACGATTTCGGGATCACACTGAAGCCGTCGACGACGTCGCCGATCTTTATCGATGCCGGATATCTCGGAGACCGCAGCCGCAATGCTGACAATGCGCCGAGCAATATCACGCGTAACGGTCCGTTTGTCGGAGTTGGCGTTACGTTCTAGCTTATCCAATCGATGAGAAAAAAGAAAAAACCGGGGCTATGCGGCCCCGGTTTTTTTTGCAAGCCTATTTCTTAGCGGGAATACAGGGCTGGAAGGCTGCCATGAGCTTTGCGCTGCCGGCACGTTCGGAGGTTAGAATGCTCTTACGCAATGCATAGAGATTCATGAATGAGGAATGCGCGACGGACGTGGGCCGTTCGGGAAATGCGTCACTTGCCCCGCTCGCGTAGGTATCCAGCTGATTTGCTGCATCGCGTTGGAGTGAGGCCACACTTTCTAGATCGGTTATGGCTTCTCGAATTTGGGTCTGGAATGCGACATCGCGCGTGGCCGAGGCTTCGGTGCGCAGGATCGCCAGTTGCGTTTCGATTTCGGACCGCTGCTTGAAAATAGAATCAGCGAGCGATGCCGCCTGCCCCGTACTCATTTGGGCCGCACCTTCGGTCCGCGTATCGACCTTAGAAATGAGGTCCATGCCGGCCATCATGGCGATGTCGTCTTGCCCGAGCAGTGGCAACAGTACGAGCGCCGTGCGGGCTGCCGTTACGCAATGAGCCATGGCATCCACGCGGCCGATTTCAGGCGGCGACGGGGCCTCTAGCGAAAAGACGAACGCGATCGCCGCAAGCGACTGGGCAAGCACACTCATAATGTGCACTCATTGTACCCAATCGCTCAGAACAAGCCCTAGAGCGTCTCAGTAATTTACACGATAAAAACGGTCAACGGCCCCCACCCACAGCGTCCCATCGGGAGCCGCGGCCATACCGGATGCCCCGTACTGCATGGCCAACGCGAACTCAGAGACGGAACCAGTTGGAAGCGTAATCCGCCCAAGTGTGCCCACGCTGTATTCCGTAAAGTACATATTTTGATCTGCTCCCACGATGATGGTCGAGGGGTACGAATTTGGGGCAAGATTGCCGAGTTCGGTGATTACGCCCGCGGTCGTTATGCGTCCGACCTTATCTGCCAGGGTCGCGCTGAAGAATGGTTCGGTAAAGTAGAGATTTCCGTCACCCCCTGCAGCAATATCACTGGGAAACCCGCCTGCGGTTAAACCGGCCGTGTTTTTG
>JALYIF010000374.1 GCA_030775925.1 Vulcanimicrobiota bacterium
ATGAACGAACTTGGGCTATAGAGACCAAAGCCGAAATCATAGCGCTGCGCATCAGCACCGCTCTTTACGAGCGTTCCACTCTCGGTGCCATAATTAAAATACGCAAAACGATTGCGCAAATTATCATAGACTCCGCCCAACGTTACGACGTCGTCCTTGATGCCTGGCAAGTCGACGGCAGTACGTTGCACGGTGAAGCCCATGCGGTTATCGGGCCGGCCCCAATGAAGCGTCTGCGCCGAATCATTCCGGCTAAAACCAACTGCGTCAAAGGCAGCTAAGCTGAAGCGGCCTTCTTTCCCCTCGATTGCATAACCGGTCCGAGGCGTAGGAATCGAGGGCGTGTACAGCTCCTGGATACCCGGGCACCCGACGCACGAGAAGTGGTTATAGAAGTTTGCACCCTGGGTGAAAAACGGGCGCAATTCGTTAAATGTCCGGCGGAAGGCCGTTGGTGCGATAGATTGCTGGTCGGCTTCCACGTTGGAGAAATCCGGATGGAATGTTGCCACGAGTGAAGTGCCGGCGGTGATCGGAATAGCCACATCCGCACCGGCCCGGGAGGTGTTGCCACCGGTTTGGGCTGAGCCCATTTGTCCCAGCGTGTAGACGCCGAGCCTCGGTTTTGGCTTTGTTGCAGCAATATGCGGCATACCGCTCAAGAACCCGGCGTAGGTGATATCATTATGATCGCCCTGCGTGGGGCCGTGATTCCATACGATGTCTTCCCGCGTTTGATTGACCAGCCGCGCAAACTGCACGCGCCAGGCACCGTCTTTGGCGCCGCGCATGATTGCAAATGGGATTCGCATCGTTACCGTATAGCCGTTCCCAGCAACCTTCCCCGCGGATGCCCAGGTAGGTTCGTACGAGTTGTTTTCCGATGAGAACTGGTAGTGCGTGCCGAGCGGCGTAGCAATAAAGTGATAACTGAATCCACTTTGCCCGGCCGGCCAAAGATCGATTTGGACTTCGTCGTCTGAATCGACACCGACATTATTGGTGTGTTGTTGCGCGGTTATGGGATCGTTCTGCTTAGCATTGAAACCAACGTACAGATCTTTTCCATCGGTCATGATCAGTGCCGTCGTGGTGTTTCCCGTGATCTTATGGAGCCGCAAATCGTAATCGTAGCTCACGCTTACAGCCGCCTTCCAAGCCGGATTGGTGAGATCGCCGTCCATCGGGGGTGCCGTCGCAACCTTTGGAATTGCGAAGGTTGCGGAGGACCCGGGATCGTTGATCGCAACCGTTTGTGCGAACGCACTGGTTCCCGAGAGTGCCATGCATGCCAGGGTCAGGACGACGGCTCTCATAACAGCGCACCGGTTAAATCTGCGTGGCCCGCTTTCCTGAGCACCTCAGCCGAAACGGGGCTGCAGGACGGCGCGTTGCCTCGATCCTGCCAGATGCAGCGCTGAATGTTGTGCATCCGCGTGCCGTGCAAATTCGCACCCTGCAGATCGGTGCAAACCGTTTCGCCCGGACTGGCCTGCCGCCGCACGCCATTTTCGTACGTGACCGTTGTTGCGACACCGCACAAAACGGCATTGTCAAAATCGGCATCACGCAACTCCGCGAGCCGTGCACTAGCGCCTACTAACTGCGCTCCGTTAAAATTTGCGGAACGCATATCGGCACTCCCCAGCTCACTTCCCCCAAGGTGGGATCCTTCGAAATGCGCGCCGCGGAGTTTGGCACCCCGAAGATCGCATCCACTAAGATGCGCTCCGCGCAGATCGGCATTTTCTAGATTTGCATTTTGGAGGTCCGCTCCGGACAAGTGAATCCCATGCAAGTCCCGCCCCGATAAATTAACGCCCTGCAGGTCGCATCCAGAGCAGTGTCCCAGCAGTGCACGTGTCGTGGTCGATGAGAGATTTGCGAGCTCCTGATTCGAGAAATTCATGCCGGCAAAATCCGTATTCTCAAGTTTTGCGCCGGCAAGATGCACCGTGTGGAAGTCGCAGCCCGCAAAATGTGCACCTCGCAGATCCGCGTCACGCAGATCAACATTGTTGAAATCTACTCCAGCAAAGTGCGCGTCACGGAGGTCTGCGCCCCGCAAATTGGCGCCCGAAAGGTTTGCGCCGCTCAAGTGAACGCCGCGAAGGTTGCGCCCATGCCAATCCACATTTGCGAAATCGCAACCGCTGCAGTGATTTAAAATCGAGAGTGTATCGTCCGCCAATGCGGGAAGCGGATTCGCTCCAGTGCCTAGGACAAGCAACAGCGCTGCAGCGATCGCGTCGATGAGTTTTTTCATAGATCCTCCACGGCATTTCGCCGCACGAAACCAAGCCTTGCCGGCATTGGCAAAGTTTACTGGGAAAAGGGCGCTGAGACGGCTTAACGCATGATCGCGCTTGAGAGGTCGCTACCGCTCATTGAGGCATCCGAGAGGTCGACGTTTCGTAAGTCCGTGTGAGAAAAATCGCAACCGGAAAAGCGAGTACCGCGGAGCCGCGCTCCGGAAAGATTCGCCCGGTCAAAACTTGACCCCGAGAATTGGGCATCCGAGAGATCGGCCCCGCTGAAATTCGCGTGCTCGAAATTGGTACCTGAGGAGCGGATTCCGCGCAGATCCATACCGTGGAAGTCGGCGTGGCCGAAATCGCATCCGCTGCATTGGCTCAGCCAGATCCGCAGTTGACTTTGATCCAGGGAACGCGCGTCGACGCCGTCGCATCCACTGATATGGGCGCCTTCGAATCGCGCACCTTCCATATTGGCGTGGCTCATATTACAGCCGCTGAGCTGAGCGCTGCGAAAATCGGCATTGTGTAAATTTGCATGCGCGAAATTCACGCCGCTGAGGTTTGCATGGGAAAAGTCACTGCCCTCAAGATTTGCACCAGAAAAATCTGCGCCTACAAATGACTTCCCGCTCAGATTTTTTCCGGCCCAATTCACATGGGCGAAGCTGCAACCGGTACACGAAAACGCACCCATCGCCTCGGGCAAAGCACCGGGAGGGAGGTTCGCATGCATGCGTGGGATGTGCGCATAGCCTCGCGGCCCATGAACGTGGATCGCGGGAATGTGCACATCAACTTGCGGCACATGAATGTCGATCGCCGGAACGCTCACATTGACTTCATCCATTCCGGAAAATGCCGCCCCTTGGTGGGGCAGTTGAGCCGGGTTCGTAGTTTGCGTCGGGCGCGGGATCAGCACTGGCGCAGCCTTTGTGTGCGGAGCCGGCCGCGTGCTCGGCGCTGCAATCATAACGGTGCGCTCGCGAATGATCAGTTGGGTTCTCACTGGCGCTGGAACGCGCTCTTGGCTTGCTGTTTTTACTGGTAGCGTGGGCACGGAGCCACCATGCTTAACGTCTTGCACGATCTTTGCCACCGTTGCCGCCGCAGGCTCCGCCGTATACGCGATTACCGGCGTTACCACATTTGCAAGCACAAAGAATCCGACCAGCGCGAGTCCAACTGCAGCAGGCACACCGTAGGCAACTTTCACACGCGCATTGCGGTGCTTGTTAAGCAGCCGCTCGATGCGGATGGAAATGCCTTTGCGCGTAACAAAGA
>JALYIF010000375.1 GCA_030775925.1 Vulcanimicrobiota bacterium
TGTCGAAGGGTGGCCATCCTGTTAGTGCGCGGCACCCGCGGTGGCGGGAGCAGGCGTCTTGGGTTTTGGATTGACGATGTGAATTGCTTTTCCATGGGCTGCCTCGGCCGCGTCCATGATGCCTTCGGTTAACGTGGGATGCGGATGAATCGAAAGGCCAATATCTTCCATCGTTGCGCCCATCTCGAGGGCGATCACACCTTCGCCGATGAGTGATTCTGCTTGCGGGGAAACGATGTGCATGCCGAGCAGCAGATCGGTTTTGGCGTCGCCGACAAGTTTGATCATGCCGTCGGACTCGTTCATCGTGCGTGCGCGGCCGCTTGCGGCAATTGGGAATTTTCCGATTCGCACGGTGTAACCCGCAGCTTTTGCTTCCTCTTCGGATAAGCCGATCGTTGCGACTTCTGGATCGGTGTAGACGCAATTTGGGATGGCGATCGGATCGAAGGCTGCCGATTTGCTGCCGCCGATAACTTCAGCCGCAATAACGCCTTGCTTCATCGCACGATGCGCGAGCATAGGTTGGCCGGTTACATCGCCAATTGCAAAGATGCCGGGGACTTTTGTGCGCAACTGGGCGTCCACGGCCAGAAAGCCTTTTTCGTCGACCGTTAGGCCCGATGCTTCGAGATTCAAACCATCGGTGATCGGGCGCCGGCCCACAGCGACGAGAACCATATCGTATTCGCGGGTCTCATCTTTATTTGCCGTGCCCTCACCGTTGAAAGTCGCCTTAACGTTCTTGCTGTCTTTTTGCAAATTGCCGACTTTCGTATTGAGCATGATCTCAACGCCTTGCTTTTTCAAGATGCGCATCATCGTTTTACCAATTTCAGAATCGGTACCGGTCAATATCTGCCCAAGTGCTTCGATGACGAGAACTTTAGCGCCCAGACGCGTATAGACCGTTGCAAATTCCAAGCCGATAACACCGCCACCAATGACCAGCATGTTCTTTGGAATGCGTTTCATTTGCACGGCATCGTCCGAACTGATAATGGTCTCACCGTCGCGCGGCCATGCCTTGACATCGATGGGAGCGCTGCCGGTGGCGATAACGACAGCGTCTTTTGCGGTGTAGGTCTCCGAGTTGCCGTCTTTCCCCTTAACCGTCACTTGCTTGGCGCTTTTAAATGCCGCTTGACCATAAGCGAAGGTGACATTGTTGGCTTTGAAAAGCGTCTTCACGCCGCCGACATTGGAATTTACAACGTCGGTCTTAAATTTTGCGATGCCTTCGCGATCGATCTCGACGCCTTTGACTTTCAAACCAATCGCGTCGGCATGGCTAATCTGCCGGCTGATCTCGCCGACATGCAGCAACGCTTTAGTGGGAATGCAGCCCCAGTTGAGGCACACGCCGCCGACTTCGTCGCGGTCAATGCATACGACGCTCTTGCCGAGTTGCCCCAAACGAATCGCTGCGTGGTACCCGCCGGGACCGGCGCCAATGACGATTGCGTCGACTTGATGTTCAGCCAATTTTCTCTCCGTTTTGCACGAGGGTTTCCTCGCACTTTCGTGAGCGGGCCCGGGCGGGCCCGCCCAGCCCTGGCCACATGGCAGCTAGGAGGCGTTCCCTAGCTCGACGAGGCGCTTGCGCCGACGGCAACCAGGCGTTGGGGAGCAATCTTCGGTTGGACCCGCTTTTGTATGCTCTGCGTCGACAGCGCGATTTGAAACTGCGCCACTTCTAAAGGCTCGCTGAAATAAAAGCCCTGTGCCTGACCGCAAAAAACGGTCTTTATAAATTGGTGCTGTGTTTCGTACTCGATGCCTTCGGCAATAACCGAGAAATCCAAACTCTGGGCGAGCGTGGTAATGGCTTTGACGATTGCTTGATCGTACGAACTACGCGTTACATCGCGTATGAATGATTTGTCGATTTTTACTGCGCTAATTGGTAGACGCTTAATGTAGGAGAGCGAACTGTAGCCAATTCCGAAATCGTCCATGATGATCCGAAACCCCATGTCGCGCACGGCACCGAGGGTTTTTAAAGCGGTTTCATTGACGAGTACGCTTTCGGTAACCTCGATATCTAAGGCGTCTGGTGTTAAGTTGCTTGCGGTTACACATCCGGCCAGAAAAGCAGGCAGGGTTGGCTCGTAAAAATCTCGGGCCGAAAGGTTAACTGCGATGCGGAAGGTCGGGTTTCCAAGTGCCCGGTAGAGTGCGGCGAGCTGGCATGCCTCACGAATTACGAAGTGGCTGATTGGAACGATGATGCCGGTTTCTTCTGCAATGGGAATAAAGACGTCGGGTGGGATATCACCAAGCGTCGGATGGGCCCAGCGCAAGAGCGCTTCCGCCGCGACGATCGATTTTGAATTCGTGTCGATAATCGGTTGGAGAACTAGGCGCAATTCGTTTCGGCTTAGTGCTTTGCGTAAGTCTTGCTCCAGACGCAGTCGATGAAGAGCGGTTTCGTGCATGGTTCCATCGTAATATTGTACGTTATTTCTACCAGCGGCCTTGGCCCGGTACATCGCGGAATCCGCCTGTTTGAGCAATTCTTCGGCGGTCGTGCCGTTGTCTGGGAAAATACTCGTGCCGATACTCGCCGTAACGAACATTTCGCGGCCTTCCACCGCGAATGGTTCCGCGAGCGCGCCCATGACTCCGCAGGATGCGTCCTCGCCCGAGTCGAGTGCTTGGAGGTTGCGAATCACGATGATGAATTCGTCGCCGCCAGGTCGAAAAATTAAGTCCGCGTCTGAAAGGCGATGACGAAGACGCTTTGAAATTGCGCGCAGGATCTCATCGCCCGCCCGATGGCCCATTGTGTCATTGATCGTTTTGAAACGGTCGATGTCCAGAAAAAGTACGGCCAGTTTTTCGCTACGTTCGCGCGCATCGTGCAACAAGGGCAACAGTGTTTCTTCCAGAGCTAAGCGATTGGGTAGGCCGGTCATCACATCTTGCCGGGCGAGCCGGGCCAAATAGTCAGAGCCCTCTTTAATTTCAGTGATATCGAGAGCCACACCGATGGCTCCGACGATGCTGCCATCCACGTCGCGCAGCGGTTCGACGTGGTGCTGCAGCCAGCGGTCGGCACGGCGTGCTTCAAAACGGGTTGACTCGCCCTCCAACACGCGCAAGATGGCCGCGCTTTTTTCGGCTAGGTGATCGTGCGGATCGAGCAGTTCCTCAAAAGGCTTGTCCATCAGTTGGCCTTCCACAAGAGCCTGTGAAGACAAGCCGCTGCCGACGACGGACGTAAATCGGAGATTCCGGTCCACGGTCCACAAGACTGCCGGCACCTGATGAAGCAGAAGACGAATCCGTCGCTCGCTCTCGCTTAAAAACGCTTCGGCGTGTTTGCGCTCCGTGACGTCGCGCAAATACACGAGGAGTTCGTCACGGGCGGGCTGGATGCGAACCTCCACCCAAGTCTGGCTGCTGCGAAAATAATGTAGCTTTTCAAGTGGATGGCCATTCCTGCGTGCCGCATGGATATCGGGCATCAGCTCGGACGCCAGCGGATCAAGGACGCCATCTAAACGAGTGCCGATCAATTTGGTCGCATCTTTGCGCAAGAGGCGTTCCGCGCACTCGTTAACGTGAGTGAACCGCAATTGATTGTTCAGAATGAACAGCCCGTCGGGGATGCTCTCTAAGACGTTATACCGCTGTTCCCTGAGGGCTGAGAACCGTGCGCGACGCCGCCGAACTTCGAAGAGCGCGCCCAACATCGCCGCGATTAAGACCGCCCCTATCATGCCGATGAATAAGGCGGGATTCATCAATCTAGGAGCCTTCGCGTCCCAGCAATTCGCGCAGCTCGTTCCGAGACGTTACGCCTAAGGTCTGATAGATGGTTTCGATTTGTTTGCTTAGCGTGAACGTACTTCGACTGAAACGCCGCGAAAGTTCCTCAATCTCTAACCCTTCGCAAAGAGCGACCGCCATCTGGCGCTGCATTGAGCTCAGAGCAGCCATTCGCTGGTCTACAGGATCAAGTTCCTCATCGTGGAGCCGTTCGCTAATCGGACTATGCGGATAACGGTCGGCGTGCGTGCGTGCCTTTTGCATCCATTCTGCGTGCCCGGTAATCTCCGACAGAGCGATTGCGGCAAGGGATGCACGATGATGGTACTTCGTCTGCGAAAACGTCTCGTAAGCGGCCTCTAAGTGCTCGATCGCTAATTCTTTATGCCCGAGAACCTGCTGTACTCTTCCCGAAGCGTATCGTTCGATTGCAATGGCACGCCGGTCGTTCGTCGCGCTTAGCGTGGGGTCAATCCCTTCGGTGCCCATTTGAATGTACTTGGAGACGTAACGCTGCGCTTGCGCCATATCGATCGGTGCGAAAAGGATGGCCAACGTTACGAGCACGAAGCGCTCTTCCCCGTGGGTAGAACTCCAGACAACTTCTTGGGCGATCTTGTGCGCTTCAAGCAGTTCGTCGGTAGCCCAAAATTCATTGAGATTCATCCGTGCGACGTAAGCGCGGTCGGCGTGGGCCATTACCTTCCATGCTTTGCTCGGAGCAATCGATTTGGAATCCTTAAATATCCATTGTGCCTGAGCGGATTTTCCGTGCAAAAACGCATCCCATCCGAGAACGCGGAGCGCCTGGAAGCGCTCGACGTGTACGTCAGGAGTCCATTGCAACGCTTCGTATGCAGCTTCTCCCAGGGCAACGCTCTTTGCGTCACCGATCTCGAATGCAACGCGCAACAAAGCATGAATTCCAATGGCGACCGCGTGTGTGTCGCATTCCGTAGGGTGCTCCATTGCAATGCGCAAAGCCGAAGAAAGATCTGCGATTTGAGCAGTGAAATCTTCGCGCCCAGCGTGCATCCACGCGCGCAGGGACAGCGCTAAGACCTGACCGCCTGGCGATGTGTCTTCTAGCGCGGCAGTAATATCGGCGGAGTGTGGATCAAAATCGCGCGACATCCATGCGAGGCGCGCGCGCTGAAACCCTAAGCTGGCGCGCCAGGCTGAGTCACCCTGCGCGAGCAGTGCTTCTGCGGAACGAAACATTGCGCGAGCCGATTCATAATTGCGGCTATTCGCGTAGGCCTTCCCGGATGCCAGCAGGTAGCCGAAGCGGCCTGCCGGTGTTACGAAGAGGTCACTACTTCGCGCCAGGGTTTCTAGCGACAGAATCGGATCGCGCCGAACGAAGATGTCGACCTTAAGAAGGACGGCTTCCTCATTGAGTGGCGCGGGCCAGTCTTCGCAGCCCTCCAGCGCTGCCAGGGCATCGTCGAAACGTGCCGCGCGCAGAGCTTGCTGTGCAGTGAGAAGTGCCTTGGAGCTATGCTCCGCGAGTCCCGAACCCCGGTCGGAAGTGGGTGTCACGAGCCTTCTTAGTCCTGGAGCGTTCCAAGATCTAAGCTGGCGCCATCGACGCCACTCACGGTGGGGCCGCTAGAGCTAGTCGGAGCGTTCTGCGTTTGGCCGGAAGCAGTGAGTGTCGTGCCCGACTGCGTGAGAAATGAATTGTAAACCTTAATTTGATAGGACGTTCCGGCTTTCAACGTGTGAATTGTGAACGATCCGTCCGGCCCCGTCAGGCCTATGTTGTTAACTACCCCATCAGCTTCTGCAGTTACAACCGCTTGGTTTACGGGGCCGCCATTCGCGTTGACGACTTTGCCATGAAATGTTGCGTCTTGCGCGGTTCCAAAGAGCGCCGGCATCGCGTAGACGTTTCCATCGGAGTCTAGACCCAGTGATTCTGCGCCGTTAAAGTCGAGGTGGAACGCGGTCATAACGCCGTCTGCCACTTTAAACGGGGCGGTGAGCTCCATAACAACCGCCCCATTTGCATCCTGGCCGGTGAAAGTACTTGCGACTAAGGCCGCGGCCGGCGTTTTCATGCTGTCAAAATTGATCGGTTTTGAAACGCCTTGAAGGACGACGTGACTGGTTGCAATATCGATCAGGACGCGCACTTTGGGGTACGATCCGCTGGGGATTTTCACTGCCCCGAGTGCCAGCGAACCCTTCTGATAGTCCAGAACGTTGATAACGCTAGGCGTTTTATAACTCGCCAGAGTTGCGGAGTAGCCATTGGAATCCACGGCTTCGATCGCTAGTATACCAAGGTCAACCTCGGTCGGAGTTTGGCCGCCTAGCGAGGGCGCCGCGTCCATTAGCATGACCTGCGCGTTGCCCATCGGAATGCCGCCGATCCCGTCAGTTTTATGACGGCTCAAGGCAATGGGCAGTAGAATATGTTTCGAAGTCTTTGATGTGTGCGCGAAGTTCGCCGGCAGCGTGGTGTTGCCGCCGCCCGAACACGACGCGAGCATGCAAAGAAGTAGCGCGATAGAGGTGGATTTCAAAAACGACACATTGGCCTCCGAATTCGACTCTGAATTCAGTAAAGAGCTGGCGGCATCCATAAAAAGACGCCGCCGAATCGTACGGTCGCTTGCCACCCCCGCAAGAGCACCGGGACTCAATCGATTATAAAGCAAGCTTGGGTAAAGCGGCGATTTTAATATGTCTTTAATGTAAATATCGTGTTTGCGCGGTGTAAAGCTCCTCCACAGGGTGCCGTCTTTTAGTCGCTCAGCGGGCAGCCCGATTTAATGTAGAGAATGGATGGGCAATGTCCAAAATTGGATGGCAAGGTTTCTTGCCGTCTCTCGATCGGTCGAGTATTGTCCCGCTTTACCGGCAGATCTATGAGAGTCTCCGCGAGTCCATCCTCACGGGCACCCTCCCTGAGTCGGCCCGATTGCCGCCCGAACGCGCTCTGGCCGAAAAGCTGGACGTTAATCGCAGCACGATCGTGCATGCATACCGCGAGCTTTCCAGCGACGGTCTCATCGAGCAGCGCGTCGGCTCGGGCTCTCGCGTGGCTCCGCTGCTTCGCGGGCAGCCCGAGCGGGCGCCCTCTGTGCCTTGGTGGGTCACCCTTCCCCCCTGGCGCGTGGGTGAGTTCCCCTCCATCCTCGGCGAACTCGCTGCGAAACAAGAGTCAGGCAAGCTGTCGTTCGTCCAAGGGGTTGCGCCGGCCGAACCCTCGCCGCTCGCCGAACTCGCGCAGAGTTTCGCTCGAGTTGGTACGGATCCGCGTTTTGTGCTCTCTTACGGAGACTCCGAGGGCTACGAGCCGCTGCGCGAGGCAATCGCGTCCCGAATGACTATGCGCGGGGCAAAGACGCAAGCACGCGATATCATCGTACTGACGGGGTCGACGCAAGGCATCATGATCGTCGCGCAGAGTTTGGCGGAGCCGGGCGATGAAATCATCGTGGAGACACCAAGTTATCCGGGCGCTTTGCAAATTTTTCAAATTTGCGGTTTGCGCGCAATTCCGGTTCCGGTCGATGAAGACGGCATGCGCGTCGACCATGTTGAGGCGGTGCTGCGCACTCGACGCCCGCGCTTCATCTACACAATGCCTTCACTACACAATCCAACGAACGTCACGATGAACACCGACCGTCGCGAACGCCTAGTGACACTCGCGCGGCGTGCGGGCATCCCCATCATCGAAGACGACCCGTATGGAGAATTGGCCATTACCCCAGCTCCGCCGCTGGTGGGTCTTGCGCCGGACTACGTCGTGTATTTAAGCACCTTTAGCAAAACGATCGCGCCTTCGCTCCGCGTTGGCTGGTTGAGTGCGCCGCGTACAATCCTAGACCGGCTCTTGATGCGCAAGCAGGCCTACGACATGGCCACGAGCCTGTACGTCCAGGCGGCCGTAACCGATTATCTCGAACGCGCTTATGACACGCACGTCGGCCATTTGCGGACTGAGTTATATGCGCGTCGCAGACTCGCCGATAAAGCCATTTCGGAGAATTGGCCCAAGTCAATTCGCGTGTCGCCGGCCGGTGGCGGCTTCTATCTTTGGGCGAATACACCGCGTGAGATTCGCGCGCGTCCCTTGCTGGACGCGGCCGAGCGCTTTGGCGCGAGTTTCTTATTCGGAGAGGCGTTTTTCGCAAACTCCGGGGGCGATCATCATTTCCGGTTAGCGCTTACGGCTGTTCCGCGCGACTCCATCACCGAAGGTATCCGCCGAATCGGTGAAGGCATCACTGCCCTGCGAGCGGGTGCATGATGACCGGGCAAGATCTCGCGAGTGCAGATTTGGACATTCGCCGTTTTGTAATCAGAGTAGCAGCGGAACTAGGCGAAGTCTTAGGTGAAGCGTTGCGGGGTATGTACGTCCACGGATCGCTCGCCATGGGGACATTTGCGCGCCACTCAAGCGATATTGATTTCTTTGTCGTCGTGCGCGATAAGCTTGCGCCTTCGAAGCGCGCAGCGGTAGCGCGAACGTTAATTTCTCTAAGCGATAGTCGACCGACCAGTGGGGACCTTGAAGCGACTGTGCTTGCGGAACGGTACCTAAAAGCGTACGAGCACCCGCTGCCGTACGAAGTGCAATATAATAAAGAATCTCAAGCAGCGTTGCGCGCGGGACGGCTAGATTTTACGCGTGATTTGTCCGACAGCGCGCTGGCGGTGCAATTATTTGCAGTAAAGCAGCGTGGGATACGCTTAACCGGCCCCCGTCCAGCCGACGCCATTGGGCTCATCCCTTGGTACGCATTTATGGATGCGGTGATTGCTGATTTCGATTCCAATGGTAAGACAATGCGAGAGAATCCGGCCGCGGCGGTGCTTAATGCGTGTCGAACGCTGCACGACGCCACGCTGCCTTCAATCGCCGTTGTAAGCAAGGACGAGGCGGCTGAATGGGCCCTCTATATGCTGCCCGAGCATTTTCGACCGATGGTGCGAGACGCTCGGGAGGTTCACCGAGGAACGAGCGCTGCGGAATTCGACTATGAGAAAATTCAGCGCTTACGAGATTATGTCGAGCAAACGGCACGCGGTACGTTCGATAAAGTCCGCGACGTGGATGACGAATGAAAGCGCCGCAGAAAAAACTTTTAGCCTGGTATTCGGTGCACGGACGTGCGGCCTTACCGTGGCGGCACTCGCGTAATCCGTACGATGTACTCGTGAGTGAGTTTATGCTGCAACAGACGCAAGTCGATCGCGTGATTCCAAAGTATGAGGCGTTTCTTGCTGCCTTTCCCGATTTTGCGACGCTGGCTCGCGCGAGTACCGCGGACGTGTTGCGTGCTTGGAAGGGCCTGGGATATAACTCGCGTGCCATCCGGTTGAAGCGAATTGCGCAGATTGTTTGCGCCGAGTTCGGCGGGATTCTCCCGGCAGTTGAGGCAACCTTGCGCCGTCTCCCCGGCGTCGGAGCCTATACGGCAGCGGCCGTGCGCGCGTTTGCGTTTCATGCCGATGTGGTAGCGCTGGACACAAATATCCGGCGAGTGCTACACCGGGTCGTTCATGGAATGGAGTATCCGGTGGTGGCAAATGCGCAACAACTCGCCCTCGACGCAGCGCGCCTATTGCCTGCTGGACGGGCGCATGACTGGAACTCGGCGCTTATGGATCTGGGAGCAACGATTTGTACCGCACGCGCGCCAAAATGCGCTTTGTGTCCCTTGCACCCAGTTTGCGAAGCGGCGCCGGTTGATGCCGCTACGCTGGAGCAAAACCGGTTGCGTTACGCAGCCCGCAAATCGCCACAGGAGGCAATTCCATTCGAGCAGACCACGCGATTTGCACGAGGCAAAATTGTCGACCGGTTGCGTGCGCTGCCACCGGGCGCGGCAATCTCGCTGCTTGATTTGCAGCTTGAAATGAACACGATCTTGCCGCCTCACTCGCTGGGCGGCATAGAAAATACGCTGAAAGCCTTGGAGCGAGATGGATTAGTGAGGCGCAATGGTGAAGCATTTGCGCTGACGGATTAGGAGACTGCGAGAACCGTGAGCGAAGCCGCCCTACGATTCGAGAGTTCCACACCGCATGCGTACGATGAATATCTCGTGCCGCGTTTGTTTTCTCCGTGGGCGCGAAAGCTGCTAGAACAGGCGAAGGCCGGGCCGAACCACCATCTGTTGGATGTCGCCTGCGGTACCGGTGCCGTTGCCCGGATGGCAGCGCCCATGCTCGGCATGCGCGGCCGGGTCGCCGCCTGTGACCCCAGCCGCCCCATGCTCGATGTAGCTCGTTCACATCATCGACTGCCCAATGCTGCCGGTGTCGAATACTTTGAGGTTGCCGCCGAAGATCTGCCCTTTGAAAGTGGCAGCTTTCATATTGTGACCTGTCAGCAAGGGCTTCCGTTTTTTAAAGATCGCGAGAAGGCGATGGCGCAGATGTTTCGGGTCCTGCAAAAGGGTGGGCGCGTTGCCACCGCGATTTGGGGGCCGCTTGACACATGCCAATACTGGCACGCGATTGCTATCGCTCTTAAAAAGTCATTGCCGCCGATGCTGGAACTCTTGCAGAAGAGCACTGCGTTTAGCGAAGCCGAGGATGTGCGGCAGCTTTTCGAGACCGCGGGTTTCCATCGAATCGAGGTGCAAACCCACAAGCTGGCGCTCGTTTTTGAAGACGGTGTGGAACAGGCATTGCAAGCGGTGCGTGGTACGATGTTCGGACCCAAAATTTTTGAGTTGGCGGCCATACGCCATGCCTTCGAAGGCGCTGCGAAACCCGTTTTTAATCATTTGATGACCGATCGCGGAGTGGTGTGCGAGATGACCGCCCACATCGCGACGGCCCTCAAGCCATAGCAAGTTGAAACGGAAGCGGCTTTTTTTGTTTTAGAGTTTCAAACACTCACTAGAAAAAGGCGGATACGAAGCAATGGCGATTAATAGGCGTGCGTCCGGGTCATGGACCGGCGACCTTAAGGGCGGCGCGGGGACGGTTTCCACGCAAAGCGGGGCAATCAAGGACCTTCCATTTAGTTTTGGGACACGTTTTGGCGACGTGCCGGGTACCAATCCCGAAGAACTTATTGCGGCGGCGCACGCGGGTTGCTATAGCATGGCGCTTACGGCGTACCTGGCGTCCCAAAACATCGCTGCCAATCGAGTCGAGACCAAGGCGATCTGCACGCTGGAGCAAATCGAGGGCGGGTTCAAAATTGCAAAAATGCATCTTAACGTGACCGGCGATGTGCCCGGAATTGACGCAGGCCGGTTTACGCAATTGGCGACCGAGGCAGAACGCCAGTGCCCCGTTTCAAATGCGCTCCGCGGCAGTCTTCAGATCGAGCTCGAAGCGCACCTCACCTAGCTAAGCTTCGCTACAGGGCAGGGAGGCCGGGTCTCCCTGCGAAGGGGCCCGGATGGGTGTTTCTTGTCGACTCGGGAGCATGGTGTAACCAATGAGCAATAAGAGCGGCGGCGCATTCGAATTTAGAAGTATAGATGTAACCGGTGCGTACGTGGAGCACTTTATGCCCCGTATTTTTGACCCTCTGGCACTCGTGCTTTTGGAGTCCGCGCGGTTTTCGCGAGGCGAGCACATGCTCGACGTTGCGTGTGGCCCGGGGACTGTTGCGCGCATGGCAGCCGAACTCGTCGGTCCATTTGGGCGCGTTACGGCAACCGACATTAGCGAAGAGATGCTAGCGGTCGCCCAGAATCTACCCGGCCCGAAAAATCCCTCGGTTCCAGTCGAGTACGTGGCATCGGGTATTGAAGCGTTGCCATTTGAAGACGGTGAATTTGATCTTGTGATTTGCCAGCAAGGCTTGCAATTTTTCCCGGATAAACACGCCGCGTTGCTGGAGATGCGCCGGGTACTTAAATCGACTGGCCGCGTCGCACTTGCGGTTTGGGCCCAGATCGATCAGTGCCCGTACTTTGAAGCGATGTATCACGCTCTTAAAGAAACCGTGCCGCTTGAATTAGCCGAAATGATTACGGTTCCGTTTTCATTCCCGTTTCCGAATGCGCTGACGTTTCAGATGAAAGAAGCGGGTTTCTGCGACGTTCACGTTGAGACGGTGTCCCGCCCGTTAATCTTTGAGGAAGGCGTAGATCACGCGATCGAAGCGATGAATGCGACCCCGCTCGCGCCAAAACTTAAAGCGCTTGAGCCCGAGCGGCATGCTGCGTTTATGGAGGCCGCCCGCCGCTATCTCAAGCCGCTCATTTGGGACGATCGCGTTGAGACAATGATGGTTTCCAACATCGCGGTGGGGCATTGCCCGAATAGTCCGGTCAAACCGCAAGGAACCTAGTTGCCCGCAATCCCCTTTCCAAAAAAACGCGTCAGCAAAGAGATTGCGCATCAGGAACTGGCCATTCTCGCGAAATCGTATCCCGATGCCGTCACGGCCCTGGACTATCGAAACGCCTTTGAACTATTGGTGGCGGTAGTGCTCTCAGCCCAAAATACCGATGTGCGCGTGAACCTTACAACGCCTGCGCTGTTCAAGCG
>JALYIF010000376.1 GCA_030775925.1 Vulcanimicrobiota bacterium
CAATATGCAAGTAATGAACCGGAGTACCCTGAGTTTGTCATCCGATAAAATTGATATTCGCTACGTTGCAAAGCTCGCACGCATCGCTTTAACAGACGATGAAGTCGAACGTTTCGGCGCGCAGTTGACCGACTTGCTCGAACATGTTGACGCCATTTCCGCCTTGGACACGAACAGCATCTCGGCCACGGCGCAGGTGGTAGAATCTCGCAACGTAGAGCGTGAGGACCGTGTTGCTCCGTGCCTCGACCGGGCAGAGGTTTTATCTATGGCACCGCAGGCGCAAGGCAACTACTTCCGCGTCCCGCGCATTATTGCTGAGGAAAGCTAGAGATGGGATACCTGGAGCGCAGTGGCGCCGAGATCGCGCGTGCAGTGAATGCGCGCGAAATGTCCGCCCGCGATATCACGGATGCCACGCTCTCGCACGTTGATGCGATTGACGATCAGGTTGGCTCTTATCTGACGCGCCTGCATGAGATGGCACGAGCAACAGCAGATCGTGTTGATGCCCGCATTGCGGCGGGTGAGACGCTTCCGCTGGCGGGCGTACCCATAGCCGTCAAAGACAACATGTGCTTGACCGGGACGCGTACGACATGCGGCTCCAAAATTTTGGGAGACTGGATTGCGCCCTACACGGCCACCGCCGTGCAGCGCATTCTCGAGGCCGGCGGCATTCCGATCGGCAAGGCGAATATGGACGAATTCGCGATGGGAAGTTCGTGCGAAAATAGCGCGCGTGGGATCACGCGCAATCCGCTGAACCTCGGGCGTGTTCCTGGCGGGTCGAGTGGCGGAAGTGCAGCGGCGGTGGCGGCGTACGAAGCAGCTATCGGTTTGGGCAGCGATACCGGCGGTTCCATTCGGGAACCAGCAGCTTTTTGCGGCGTCGTTGGTTTTAAACCAACCTATGGCCGCGTGTCCCGGTACGGACTGATCGCATTTGCATCGAGCTTAGACCAAATCGGACCGCTGACGCGCACGGTCGAAGATTCGGCGATCGCCTACGATGTGATGGCCGGGCATGACAAAATGGATTCCACGAGCATCGATCGCGCGGTCGAACCAACCGCGTCAACACTGCGCGAGGATCTGCGCGGCCTCAAAATCGGGATTGTTAAAGAGTTTGAAACGGGCAAACTCGGTGCGGAGATCGATAAGCTCTATAAAGCCGCCTACGCCGATCTGGAAAAACTTGGTGCCGAGCTGGTGGAAGTTGCGCTCCCGAGCGCGGAGTACGGCCTTGCGACGTATTATTTAATCGCGCCCGCAGAATGCTCGTCGAACTTAGCGCGCTTCGACGGAGTTCGTTACGGAACGCGCGTGGAAGGGGCCGATGTCGGTGAGATGTACGAAGCGACTCGCGCCGCAGGCTTTGGACCGGAGGTCAAACGCCGCATTCTCATCGGTACGTATGCGCTCTCCAGCGGTTATTACGATGCTTACTATGTAAAGGCGCAAAAAATTCGCACCTTAATCGGTGACGATTTCAAAAAGGCGTTTGCATCCTGCGATTTGATCGCGTGCCCGGCCGCATCGTCGCCGGCGTTTGCTTTTAATGCCAAGAGCGATCCCTACAGCATGTATATGATGTACTATTATACGATTCCAATGTCGCTGGCGGGCTTGCCCGCGCTTTCGGTACCGTGCGGATCGGTCAACGCCGAAGGCACAAGCGCACCGCTCCCGATGGGATTACAGCTCTGCGGACCGCTTTTCGCGGAGCGCACGTTGCTTTCGGCAGCGCATGCGTACGAACGTGCGACCAACCACGCGAAGACTCACAAGATGGCGGTGCCCGTCTAATGCCTGCATATGAAGCCGTTATTGGCATCGAGTGCCACGTCGAGCTTAAAACCAAGAGCAAAATGTTTTGTGGATGTCCGAATGAATTCGGAGGCGAGCCCAATACAAAGGTGTGTCCGGTTTGCCTCGCCTTGCCTGGGGCGCTACCGGTCGTAAACAAGGTAGCAATCGAACATATGATTGCATCGGGCCTTGCATTCGATGCGGAAATTCCGACGTTCTCGAAGTTCGATCGTAAGAACTATTTCTATCCGGATATGCCCAAGGACTATCAGATTTCGCAGTTCGACATGCCGCTGACGCAGGGTGGAGTGGTGCGTTACTGGCTGGAGGACGGCACCATGAAAGAGTGCCGGCTTACCCGCATCCATTTGGAAGAAGATACCGGAAAGTCGACCCATTCGGGAAGCGGCGATGGGCGTATTGCGGGCAGTTCACACTCGCTGATCGATTTCAATCGTGCGGGCGTTCCGCTGATGGAGTGTGTCTCGGAGCCCGAAATTCACAGCGCGGAAGAAGCCGTAGGGTATCTCGAGGCGCTCAAGCGCACCTTCGTGATGCTCGGCGTGAGCGATGTTAAGATGGAAGAAGGCTCGCTCCGCTGCGATGCCAACGTCTCGATCCGCCCGGTCGGCGAAACGAGCCTCGGTACCAAAGCCGAGATTAAAAACATGAACTCGTTCCGTTCGGTGCATCGTGCGATCCAAAGCGAGATTGCTCGCCAAATCGAAATCGTGGAATCGGGCGGGCGCGTCGTGCAAGAGACGCGCGGCTGGGATGAAGTTACGGGCACAACGCACACTATGCGCAGCAAAGAGCAAGCGCATGATTACCGGTATTTCCCGGATCCCGATCTCGTACCGATGGAAGTCGACCGTGCGACGGTGGAACGAATTCGCGCGGTGATGCCCGAGCTGCCACCGGCGCGTTTTGCCCGCTATCACGGCGAATATAAGCTAAGCCCAGCACAGGCAACCCAACTCATTGAAAATCATCCGCTCGCGCAGTATTTCGATGCGTGCGTACAAGCCAGCTCAAATGCACAGCAAAGCGTGAATTTCGTCCTCGGCGACTTGTCGCGGATGGCCAACGAGAGCGGTGTGCCGGTATATGAGTCGCCCGTACAACCTTCGCATGTTGCCGAGCTGATCGGCCTCGTTGCCGGAAACACCATCAATTCGAAGATTGCCAAAGAGCTGCTCGGGCGCATGTGGGCCGGTGAAGGTTCACCCAAAGCGATCGTGGAGAAAGAAGGCCTCGCGCAGACCAGCGACCCGGGCGCGATCGACGGATTCATTGACGAAGTTTTGGCCGCAAACGAAAAGTCGGTAGCCGATTATAAGGCCGGCAAAACCAATGTAATGGGTTTCTTAACCGGCGCGGTCATGAAAGCCAGCCGCGGTAAGGCCAACCCCGCACTCGTGCAAGAACGCCTGAAAGAGAAACTGTCTGCTCGCGGATGAGCGGACGCTTGAAACGCTCGATTTCGCAAGCATCCGCGACCGGGTCGTCGCGTTAGCACAAACCGAAAGAGGCCGTACCCGCGCGCACGAACTCGCGCCGTGGCTCGATTTTAATCGGATTCGGGCGGAGCAACGGGCAACCGCCGAAGTGCGCGAATTGGTCGTGGCTTCCGACCTCTTTGTTGGGCGTGCAGTTGAGACGGAGGCCCTAACCGCTGCGGCAATGCGCGGGCAGACATTGGCCGCACTCGAGTTGCGCGCGGTGGGCGATTCGCTCGCGGCAGCCGCTGCGGCGTTCAACAAAACGCGGGAGTCGGCGAGCGAAACGATTGCCGCCATGACCGCGGAGTACCGGCCGCTCAAAGAGCTGATCGCCGCACTCACCGATGCCATCGACGAGCGCGGAAGCGTTCTGGATCGCGCTTCACCGGCGTTGGCACGTATTCGGCGCAGCCTGATCAATTCACAGAATGATGCGCGCGACAAAGTTTCGGCCATGCTGCGTTCGGCCAAATATGCAAACGCCATCCAAGATGCTGTGGTAACAATTCGCGAAGGGCGATTTGTCGTCCCGATCAAGGCAGAGTTCAGCGGCGAATTTCCCGGTATCGTGCATGACACCAGCTCAAGCGGTCAAACGCTGTTTGTGGAGCCTTTGGCGGCTCTGGAGACAAACAACCGCTTACGGACGCTGCGGTTGGAAGAAGAGCGCGAGGTCGCGCGAATTCTGAAAGAGTTGAGCGGACGCGTGGCTTCCGAGGCGTCGCAGATTGAAATAAACATCGAGATGCTGGCCACGCTCGATATGCTGGTCGCCAAAGCCCGGCTCTCACTTTCCATGCATGCCGTCGAACCCGAACTCTCGAGTGATTCCATCGTCGAAATCCATAGCGGACGCCATCCGCTGCTGGGGGCACGCGCGATCCCGCAATCCGTTGCGTTCGGGGGTGATGCGCGCATCGTGGTGATCAGCGGGCCCAATATGGGCGGCAAGACGGTCGCCTTGAAGATGGTGGGCTTATTTGTCGCCATGACGTACTGCGGACTCCAAGTGCCGGCTGAGGCGGGCACGCGGATCGGCTGTTTTGAGCGGATTTTCACCGACATCGGTGACGAGCAATCAATTGTGGAAAACGCGTCGACGTTTTCGGCGCATTTACAGCGCATGCGGGAGATTGTCGAACACGCGAACGCGCGGGCGCTGGTGCTCGTGGATGAAATCGGCGGCGGCACGGAACCTTCCGCGGGCGCAGCACTCGCCATCGCGATCCTTGAGCGGCTATTGGCCGTCCGCGCGTGCGGTATCGTCACAACGCACTCGACCGAACTCAAGCTGTTTGCGCACGGAACCCTAGGGGTGCTCAATGCCAGCGTGCGCTTTGATCCAGCGACTTTTGCTCCGACGTATCACTTGGATCTCGGAACGCCGGGCCAGTCGCTGGCGTTTGCGCTCGCCCGAGCGATGGGAATTCCGCGTGACCTGATCGATCGTGCTCAAGCGTTGCTGGACAATCGGGAGCGGGACTACGAGCAGGCGCTTGCCGATCTGTCGGAGATTCAAGCGCGTCTGGCCAGCGAACGGGAAACCGTACTCAAAGAACAAGCGCACGTTTATCAATTGCAAGAAAATCTGCGAAAGCGCACCGATGCGCTCGAAAACGAGCGCAGGACGTTTGCGCGCTCGGCGGACGAACGCATGCGTAAAGCGCTAAGCGATTTTACGACCGAATTAGCTCGACGCGCGCAGGCGCAGGCGCTGCGCCCCAAGGTGAGCAGTTCGCAGAGCGAATTGCTCTCGCGCACCATCGATGAAATGCACCGCGATCTTGGGGTGAAGCCCGAGCGGTCTGGTGAACCCGCCGAAGGACATCTCGAACCCGGGGACCGGGTGCGGATTCTGTCTTACGGGCAAGATGCCGACGTCATTGCTGACAACGGCGACAGCGTGCTCGTGTCGATCGGCGCTATGCGAACCTCGGTGCGAAAGTCGGACGTCCGCCGCGCAGGGGTAGCGAAGAAGAAAAAGATACGCGGAGCATCGGAAAGCGGCTCCGCCAAGCTGGAGGCGTCGTCCACGTCCATGGCCGAACTCGACGTTCGCGGAAAGCGTTTTGTGGAAGCGGAGCCGATTGTCGTCCGCTGGAT
>JALYIF010000377.1 GCA_030775925.1 Vulcanimicrobiota bacterium
AATGAGACCAAGTGTGGTGGTGCGCGCGTAACGAAACCAGCGGTAGAACGTTATGGCGGTAGCAACGGTGAGTCCGGCGAGCGTGTACCACTGCCAATGTGCGACACGATCGGCCTGGCTGAGCGCAATTGACCATGCGCCGGCTACAATAATGAAACAAACAAAGGTAATGACACTATAACGCGTGACGCGATCGGGCTGGCCATCGGCAAAAAGCGAAGGTGCCATGCTATTTATGCGTTGGGAATCCAAGATTCATTCCCGCATTACTCTCCTCCCATCTGCTGGTAACAACTTTGCCGCGCGTGTAGAAGCGGAACCCATCTTCGCCATAGATGTGCAGATCGCCGAAGAGCGAGTGCTTCCAACCGCCGAAACTGTAGTAGCCGACCGGCACCGGAATCGGCACGTTGATTCCGACCATCCCAACTTCCACCTCGCTCTGGAACTTGCGAGCGGCGGCTCCGTCGCGCGTGAAGATGGAAGTGCCGTTTCCATACGGATTGCGTGCGATAATTCCAAGCGCTTCCTCTAAGGTTTGCGCGCGAAGATTGACGAGCACGGGTCCAAAGATTTCTTGCGAGTAGATCGACATCTCGGGCTTCACATGATCGAAAAGGGTTGGGCCGACGAAAAACCCTCGCTCGTGCCCGGCTACTTTGGCGGCGCGGCCGTCTACGCTAAGGGTTGCCCCCGCCTGATGGCCGGCTTCAATGAGCGCGAGGACGCGTGCTTGCGCTTCCGGGCTCACCACCGGCCCCATGTCGTTGTTCCGATCGTGTCCCGGACCCATCTTAATTTTGGCGATGCGGTCGCGAACGTGATCCATGAAGTCGTCCGCTGCCCCGCCAACTGAAATTGAGGCGGAGATTGCCATGCAGCGTTGCCCGGCAGATCCATAGGCCGCTGACACCAAGGCATCGGCAGCGGCGTCCATATCGGCATCCGGCATGATCACCATGTGATTCTTCGCGCCGCCCAACGCTTGAACGCGCTTGCCGTGTTTGGCTGCCGTCTCATAAATGTAGCGCGCAATCGGTGTGGACCCAACAAAGCTAATCGCATCAACATTCGGATGGTGCAGAAGGGCATCAACGGCAACTTTGTCGCCATGGACGACATTGAAGACGCCTTTGGGCAGGCCGGCTTTTGCAAACAGGTCGGCCACGAGCATCGAAGCCGAGGGATCGCGTTCAGAGGGCTTGAGAACAAACGTGTTGCCCGCGGCAATGGCAATGGCAAACATCCACGCGGGCACCATCATTGGGAAGTTGAACGGCGTGATTCCTGCGCAAACTCCGAGCGGCTGGCGGATCGAGTACGTGTCGATGCCACGCGAGACTTGCTCGCTGAATTGGCCCTTGAGCGTCTGCGGCAGCGAGCAAGCAAAGTCGATGACCTCAAGCGCGCGCGCGATTTCACCCTCGGCATCGTTGACGATTTTTCCATGTTCGCTGGCGAGGATGGACGCGAGATCGCTTGTGTGGTCGCGAACCAGTTGCCGGAAATTGAAAAGAATTTCTTGGCGTTTCCCAAGTGGTGTGCGGCTCCACCCCGGAAAGGCAGCGCGCGCCGCAGCTACGGCTTGCTCCACCGTGGCTTCATCGGCGAGGGCCACCCGGGCCTGAATTTCGCCGCGCGCAGGATCGTAGATATTTCCGAAGCGGCCGTCGGGATTATTGTTGACGGCTTGCCCGTCGATAAAATGCGCGATTGTTTTCTGGAGCGTCGGTGTTTGCATCTGAGCCTATTCGTGAAGGACGTTGAGCGCCCCCGGGCTGTCGACATCAAGATACGCACCAGGGTCATCAATGAGCAAAGCCAGCGTCGAGAGGCCCGGATTTTCTCGTAGCGTTCTTAAGGAATCGCCCTCCGGAAGGCGAGCGATGCGCCTGCGGGCTTTTGCGGAAAAGAAGACCGGATGCCCGGGCTCTTCGCCGCGCTGGGGAAAAATAAGATCGGCCTCGCCTGCATGCGCGCAGATTTCCTGAATCAATGCACGCGTTACAAGGGGCTTGTCTCCAAGGAGGACCAAGAACGGCTCGTTCGCCGGCAACGTGGCGTCGGCAAGCCGTAGCGAATGGGACATCCCGCGATGCGGTTCATCGTTGACGATGGTTTGAACAGGCGGCCGATAGAAATCCAGAAATTCCGCCAGGTCCGCGCTGGTGACGATCAGTGGTTGCATGTCTGCGGCCGCTTCAAGTACATGTTCGATCATGGGCTTGTTGCGAAAGGGCAGGAAAAGCTTCTGTGTTCCCATGCGACGGGACTCACCAGCAGCTAAAATTACGGCCCGCACGGTTACAAGGG
>JALYIF010000378.1 GCA_030775925.1 Vulcanimicrobiota bacterium
ATCGGCACTCGGTACGAAATCGCGCAGTCCGCGGCGTGTGGTGCCGATGCCGTTCTGCTGAATGTGGCAGCACTAACAGACCAAGCGCTTGCCGCGTGTATGGAAGAGAGCTTGGATTACGATCTGGACGTCTTGGTGGAAGTCCATGATGAAAACGAACTTTCTCGAGCGGTCGCTCTGGGAGCATCGTTGGTCGGCATCAATAATAGAAACTTGCGAACCTTCGAAACGGATCTCACGACCAGCGAATACCTTA
Source organism: Vulcanimicrobiota bacterium (assembly GCA_030775925.1). Taxonomy (GTDB): domain Bacteria; phylum Vulcanimicrobiota; class Vulcanimicrobiia; order Vulcanimicrobiales; family Vulcanimicrobiaceae; genus JACRUB01. The sequence goes on from JALYIF010000378.1 coordinate 257, forward strand.
TACCGAAGGTGCCGCCCGGCCTCACCATTATTAGTGAGAGCGGGATGCGCGATGTCGACGATATTCGGCGCCTTGTTTCCGCCGGCGCGCATGGGTTCTTAATTGGCGAAGCCTTTATGCGTGCAGAGAATCCAGCGCTGCTGATCAACCAGCTTAAAGCAGCAGGAAGCCGGAGCGCCGCTCTCTGAGAACTCGAATAAAATTCTGCGGTTGCACCAGCGTGCACGATGTAATGCTCTCGGTGGAGACGGGTGCAGATGCTGTCGGAATGATTTTTGCGCCCAGCCCGCGACGGATTGCGGAATCGGCCGCAAAGGATATCGCGCGGGAACTTCCGCCATTTATTACTCCGGTCGGCGTATTTGTGAATCCAACTTACGATGAGATCATTCGCGCCCGCTCGATCTTTCCAGACTTAGTTATCCAGTTAAGCGGCACCGAATCGCCGACGTTCGTTTCTTCGCTCGAAGGGAAACTCATTAAAGCCGTGCATGTTCTTCCGGAAGGTGAATCCGAAGAAGCTCTTGCCAGCCGAGCAGACCACCACCCGCGCGCGATTATTTTATTCGACACGAAAGTGGAAGGCGTGGCAGGCGGCACGGGCCTTACATTCGCGTGGCGTTCGATTGCGCCAATCGCCCGTCGCCGCCAAGTCATGGTTGGAGGCGGGCTCAATCCTGAGAACGTTTCTAGTTGCGTGCGAACGGTGCGCCCGTATGGCGTCGATGTGCGTTCTGGGATCGAATCTGAAGGCCGTAAAGACCCAGCAAAGATGCGAGCGTTTGTGCAAGCTGTGAAAGATACAGACGTTGCATAATCGCACGACTCCCGACGAGCGCGGGTATTTTGGAGATTTTGGTGGACGCTTCGTTCCCGAAGTGTTGATCGAGGCTTTGAAGCAACTGGAAGCGGCGCTCACCGAAGCGTTCGCTGACCAAGCGTTCTGGAGCCAGTACTATGCCATTTTACAAGACTTTGTTGGGCGTCCGTCCCCAATCTATTACGGTGAAAATCTATCGGCGCACACCGGCGCGAGACTCTTACTCAAGCGCGAAGATCTCAATCACACTGGCGCTCATAAGATTAACAATGCAGTTGGCCAGGCGCTGCTTGCACAGCGTATGGGCAAGAAGCGTTTGATTGCTGAGACAGGGGCTGGGCAACACGGCGTTGCGACGGCGACCGTCGGCGCAAAATTCGGCTTGCCGGTCGACGTGTATATGGGTTCTGTAGATGTTGAACGCCAGGCGCTCAATGTCTATGTAATGGAATTGCTTGGAGCAAAAGTGCATTCGGTAACCGGCGGCACTCAAACGCTCAAGGATGCCACGAATGAAGCGTTTCGCCAGTGGGCGGCGCGTGTTGAGGACACGTTTTATGTAATCGGCAGTGTAGTTGGCGCGCACCCGTATCCGTTTATGGTTCGGGAATTTCAGCGAGTGATCGGCGATGAAGCTCGGGCACAGTGCCTGGCGCAGTATGGACGTCTACCGACCGACGTGATTGCATGCGTCGGCGGCGGCAGCAATGCGATCGGAATATTCAGCGCCTTCATGGACGATGCTTCCGTGCGCCTCTGGGGCGTCGAGGCCGCTGGGGATGGCGTGGAGACCGATCGTACCGCTGCGGCAATCTGTGCGGGTACCGTAGGCGTTTTGCATGGCTCAAAGTCTTTTCTGTTACAAACCGATGCGGGGCAAGTGCGCGACACGCACTCCATTAGCGCCGGACTCGACTATCCCGGTATCGGTCCAGAACACGCGTTTCTGCGCGCATCAGGCCGCGCTCACTACGTTGCGATCACCGATATGGAAGCATTGGCCGCATTTGCGCTCCTTGCAAAGACCGAAGGCATTCTTCCCGCACTTGAAAGCGCGCATGCAATCGCCTTTGCACGGAAGCTCGCAAAGGAGCGCTGTTCAGACGACTTGATCCTGATTAATTTGAGTGGCAGGGGCGATAAGGATCTTTCGCAGGTGCGGGCGCTGCTCAAATGATGCTCGCCAACGTCTTTCAAAAGGCCCGTACGGGGCGCGCAGCTTTTATTCCGTACCTTATGGCCGGTGATCCGGACCTGGCAACAACGGCCCTCTTGCTCGCAGCTGTTGTAAAAGCCGGCGCCGATTGCATTGAGCTCGGCATTCCGTATGGCGATCCTTTGGCAGACGGTCCGACCATCGCGGCCGCGGGAGCACGTGCACTGCGCCAACACGTGACTATTGATGACGTTCTGGGACTTATTAAGGCTGTCCCAATTCCGGTGGTGCTTTTTGGCTACTACAATCCCATTCTCCAGTATGGGCTCGCACGATTTGCGGCCAACGCCGCCGCTGCCGGCGCCAAAGGCGTTATTGTTCCGGACGTAGCGCTTGAAGAAGCGGAAGCGCTTCGTGATATGCTGCATGAGAGCGGCCTCTCGATGCCGCTACTCGTGGCGCCCTCAACTCCGTTAGCACGAGCAAAACGCATTGCCGAACATTCAACCGGGTTTCTATACGTTGTTTCTCGCTTGGGCGTAACGGGAGCGGCCAGCGTTCCGAACTTCCGTCCGCTAGAAAGTCATCTCCGCGAATTGCGCACGGTTACGGATCTTCCCCTTGCGGTGGGTTTCGGCTTGAGTTCTCCCGAGCACGTGCGCGCCATTGCCCGCCATGCAGACGGCATTATTGTCGGCAGCGCGCTGATTGATGCGTACCATGCAGCCGGGCCTGCGGGTGCTGCGCAAGCCGTTGAACGGGTCGTCAATGCTCTCGTCAGCGCAGCCTATCCATAACGCTCGGTCTGCGTCGTTACACTACGTTAAAACGAGGACCATTTCAAGCA
>JALYIF010000379.1 GCA_030775925.1 Vulcanimicrobiota bacterium
GTCCCACGGCACCGATTTACCGCCTCAAGCTCACTCGAGGTCGCCTATGACGATCGCGTGATTCGGCTCAAAGAAGACCACGGCGTGTTGATCAGCTCGCTCTCACAACCGGCCATGATTGTCGAAATGTTGCAGCAACTCGACGTGCAAGAGGGCAGCCGCGTGCTCGAAATTGGCACCGGGAGCGGCTACACGACTGCTCTCCTCGCCGAACTCACGGGACGCGATGGGCGCGTGGTCTCAATCGATCTCGAACCCGACTTGGTTGCGCAAGCGCAAACGTGTTTTGCGGCGCTGGGATACGAACAAATTTATGCTTTCGCCGGAGACGGCACTGCCGGCGATGCCCCGCATGCCCCCTTCGACCGGATTTTGCTAACGGTCTGTGTTACCGATATCGAGCAAGCCTGGTGGGACCAAATTGCACCCGGCGGCCGGATCGTGCTGCCGCTCTCATTTAACGGAGTTCAGAAGAGCATCGCATTCGCAGAATACGACGGCATGCTCACGAGCAGCAGTACGATCGACTGCGGCTTTGTTATGGTACGCGGTGCATCCCAGCGCACGACCACCTATCGCTTGAGCGAGGATCCGGAGATTTATTTGAGCGCCGAGGGAGAAACCTCAATCGACCGCGCCGCCATCCTTGCACGGCTCACTCACGATGCACCGCTGATCTTAGAGGTTCCCGGCGAGTATTCGACGAGAGATTTTTATGCGGGTGCCATGCTGTGGCTTGCGCTACATGATGAACGGTTCTGCCGTCTCGAGCTAGGAACCAAAACAGGGCGCCCGATTCCTGCGCTCCTAGCACCCAGCAGCGGAAATCAGGTAACGATTGGCTTGTGCAGTGCGGACTCGATTGCGCTGCTGGGATTTCAATACCGGGTTGCTCCCCGGCTACCCCTTCTGTACGTATCCCAATACGGGGGCAACAATGCGCTAAGCGATCGTTTGTTCGACCTCCTGCGCCAATGGGACGAAGCTGGGCGGCCAGGTGGGAACGGAATTAAGGTCACCGCGTATCAGAACGAGCATCACCACCCGGTCCCCCGTCATTTTACCGCTGCGCTTCGCCGACCGAGCTCAACGTTTTACCTCACGATGCCGTAGTGGCGCTAGCGCATACGACGGTAGATCGCGTGCTCACCGATTTGACGAAAAGCGCGCTCATGCGGCGTCGTCCGCAGCGACTCAGATCCGCCCAAGCACAAGAAACCCAACCGCGCCAAACTCTGCAAAAACAAGTTATGGACGCGGAACTGAAGCGCTTTGTTGAACTGCGGCAGCACTCCGCGCGCGAAAATCGTATGGAATTCGTTGAGCGACCCGTCGGTGGCCAAGCTGTGTTGGGCAAAGATCACGTTCTCGGTTAGCGCGGGATGGAATTTTATCTGATGCGCACCGATCTCCGCAAACTGGGAAAGCGCCTTTAGCGCGCCCGTATTGCGATGTTCTATAACGATATCTTCGCCCGATGTAACCTCATAGATGCCGCTTTTTGCCTGCGCAAGCGCTAACTCGCTGATGTCGGTTGCATAAATCATGCAACGTTCTAAGAGCCCATGTTCGGCAAGGATCACCGCAACCGCATACACGTCTTCTCCGCTGGAACAACTCGGAAACCACAAGCGCACAAAGGAGTACGTTCGAAGCAGCGGCACGATTTGTTCGCGGAACACGCGAAAATACGCGGGGTCTCGAAAAAGGGTATTCGGCGTCGACGACATGGCCAGAATAAACTGTCGGAGCGACTCGGGCTCATGCAACACGCGCTCCTGCAATCCCGAAATCGTGTTCACCATTTCGGCACGCATGCGTTCGGAAACCCGGCGCTTAATGGTGTTCTGCGCATAGTCGCGGAAATCGTACCCGCTATATCGCACAATGGCTTCGAGCAGCAACTGCAATTCTAAATCGGGGAGGCCGCTTTCGCGCCCACCCGCTTGCGGCAGCCCGCTATCGACTATTTGCTCAACCATACACGCAGCAGACCCAAGAGTTGATCCATATCCACGGGCTTACTAATATACTCCGAGGCGCCCGCAGCAATGCAACTTTCGCGGTCCCCCTTCATCGCCTTCGCCGTGAGAGCGATGATGGGCAGGTCTTTGAATTTCTGATTCGCTCGAATGCGGCGGATCGTCTCGTAGCCGTCCATCTCCGGCATCATGATGTCCATGAGGACGATGTCGACGCCCGCCATGCGCGTGAGGATATCGATCCCTTCTTGGCCGCTCTCAGCGCTTAAGATCGCCATTTTTTGGCCTTCAAGCGCGGCGCCGAGTGCATAGATGTTGCGCGCGTCGTCATCCACGATCAGCACGCTCTTGCCCTCGAGGGAAACTCCCGTGAGTGTGGCCACATCAACGGGTGCCCGTTTGGATGCTGGCAGTTTGGCTTCGACTTGATGTAAGAAGAAGTTTGTCTCATCCAGGAGCCGTTCCGGAGACATGGCATCCTTAATAATAACCGCCTCGCTCAACTTGGCGAATTTGGCTTCTTCTTGGCGAGTAAGATCGCGACCCGTATACACAATTACCGGCACGCGGTCGTGGCCGGGTTGCTTACGGATGAGCGAGATCAATTCATCGCCCGGAATATCAGGTAATCCCAGATCCAGCACGATGCAGTCGAACTGCGAGGTGCCAATCGCTGCCAATGCATCGGCGCCGCTTCGTACCGCCGTAACCGAAACTTCGCCGCTTCCAATCAAACCAACCATGGCGTTGAGCTGCGTAAGGTCGTCTTCAACGACAAGCAGACTCTTGGTTTTCTTGTCGGCAAAGCCCAGCAAGTTATCGAATGTTTGCGTCAAGGCTTCTTCGGTTACCGGTTTCATGAGGTGCGCGATGGCTCCCGAATCCAAGGCACGTTGCCATTGCTCCTCACCGGAAATAACATGCACGGGAATATTGTGCGTGGTGGGATCCTGTTTGATTTGCTCGAGCAAGCCCCAACCGTCGGTATCGGGCAATCCAATATCGAGCGTAATCGCATCCGGCAAGAACTGGCGCGCGAGCGCCAGCCCCTCGGCGCCCGAAAGGGCGACAATGCCTTTGAATCCGCGGTCACGCGCGAGCCCAAGTAGAATCCGCCCGAAGATCACATCGTCTTCAACGATGAGCAACACCCGGTCGGTCGCCTCAATATTCTCGCGATCATCGGTCACCTCCGAATGAGGATGCTCGGGAGCGATCATCGTCGGGATCGCGGTGTCGGTCACGCGTCTGGAAACCGGACGCAACACGCGTTCGTGCTTACCGTCAACCGAGCCGGCCGTGCGTTGCACCGCTTGTGAGACGTTGCGCGTTAGCGGGTGGAAGAACGTAAAGGTGGAGCCTTGCCCAGGGTTACTTTCGACGGCGATTTCGCCGCCCAACAATCCCGCGATTTCACGGCTAATCGCCAGACCCAAACCGGTCCCGCCGAATTTTCGCGACGTTCCCATATCGGCTTGCTGGAACGGCTCGAAGATGACGTTGTATTTATCTTGCGAGATCCCGATGCCGGTATCGGAAACCTGGAAGGCCACCATTCCGCCCTGCACGTGCTTGAAATGACCATCTTCCAAGAGGTTGATCCGCAGGCTCACCGAGCCTTCACTTGTGAACTTGAATGCATTGGAGAGCAGATTTTTGAGAATCTGCTGCAAACGTGTGGGATCGGTTAATAGCGAGGCCGGAACGTTTGCATCGCGCTGAATGATAAAACCAAGACCCTTGTCTTGGGCGATTTGATTAAATGTGCGCTCCACGTCGTCTTCGATCACTTCAAAAGGAACTTCCTGAAGGTCGATTGAGGTCGTACCGGATTCGATCTTGGAGAGATCCAAAATATCATTGATGAGCGTCAGCAAATCGGCGCCGGCGGCCCGGATGGTCTGCGCAAACTCAACTTGCTTGCCCGTCATGTTGCCTTCCGCGTTATCCGCCAATTGCTTGGAAAGAATCAGCAAGCTATTGAGCGGCGTGCGAAGCTCGTGCGACATGTTGGCAAGGAACTGGGATTTATACTTGGACGTAATCGTAAGCTGCTCGGCCTTCTTTTCAAGCTCTTGCCGCGCTTCTTCGATCTCTCGCGTGCGGCGCTCGACCTCTTCGTTACGATCTGAGAGTTGGCGAGCTTTCTCTTCGAGCTCATCGTTGGTCTGCTGCAGTTCCATTTGCTGGCTCTGCAGTTCGATCGTGAGCGATTGGGACTGTTTGAGCAGTTCTTCGGTACGCATCGAGGCGGCAATCGTGTTGAGAATGACGCCGATCGACTCCGTGAGTTGCTCTAAGAAGAGTAAGTGGGTATCGCTGAAGCGTTCGAGCGACGCCAGCTCGATAACCGCCTTTACATCGTTCTCAAAAAGTACCGGCAACACGATGAGGGACATCGGTTTGCCCTCGCCGAGCCCGGAGTTCACCGAGATGTAGTCCGACGGCACCGCCGTAAGACGAATCGGTTTTTTCTCAATCACGACTTGGCCGACGAGGCCCTCGCCGATCCGGATGGTTCTTTGCGCGGTCTTTTTCTTGGAGATAGCGTAGCTGGCGACCAAACGAAGCACCGGTTCTTCATCGATTGGCTCGTTGAGGTAGAACGCTCCGGTCTGAGCATTAATGAGTGGAGCGAGTTCGGACATGATTAAGCGGCTAACGGTCTTAATGTCGCGCTGACCCTGCAACATTGCAGTAAACCGTGCAAGGTTGGTCTTGAGCCAATCCTGCTCGGTATTCTTGCGCGTTGTGTCGCGGAGATTTTGGATCATTTCGTTGACGTTTTGCGTCAGTTCACCGACTTCGCCGCGCGCTTCGACTTCAATCGCGCGAGACAAATCGCCCTTGGTAACGGCCGTCGCGACTTCACCGATGGCACGAATTTGCGAAGTTAACTGGGCCGCCAACTGGTTGACACTGTCGGTCAGATTGCGCCATAACCCGGCGGCGCCTGGGACCTCCGCCTGTCCGCCAAGTTTGCCTTCAAAACCCACTTCGCGTGCCACGGTCGTCACCTGGTCAGCGAACGTCGCGAGCGTGTCGATCATGAAGTTAATTGTGTCAGCCAGTGATGCAATTTCACCCTTGGCTTGCAGCGTAAGCTTCCGCTTGAGATCCCCGTTGGCAACGCCGGTAACGACCTGGGCAATACCGCGCACTTGCTCGGTAAGGTTGGAAGCCATGAAGTTTACGTTGTCGGTGAGGTCTTTCCACGTTCCGGCAACACCTTTGACCTCGGCTTGGCCGCCAAGGCGTCCTTCGGACCCGACTTCGCGCGCAACACGCGTTACTTCGGAGGCAAATGCGTTGAGCTGATCGACCATCGTGTTAATCGTGTCTTTGAGTTCGAGGATTTCGCCACGGACGTCGACGGTGATTTTCTTAGATAAATCGCCGTTGGCTACAGCGGTCGTAACTTTGGCGATATTTCGCACCTGTGAGGTGAGATTCGAGGCCATGAAGTTCACAGAGTCCGTGAGATCTTTCCACGTACCGCTAACACCGCGCACTTGCGCCTGTCCGCCGAGACGGCCTTCGGATCCGACTTCGCGAGCAACGCGCGTCACTTCGGAAGCAAATGCATTGAGCTGATCGACCATGACGTTAATCGTGTTCTTCAGTTCGAGAATCTCGCCGCGCACATCGACGGTGATCTTCTTGGAGAGATCGCCATTAGCAACTGCCGTGGTTACCTCCGCAATGTTACGAACTTGATTGGTGAGATTACCGGCCATGAGATTCACGGAGTCGGTTAGATCTTTCCACGTACCGCCGACGCCTTGCACCTGCGCCTGGCCGCCCAGCTTCCCTTCAGAACCGACCTCACGCGCAACGCGCGTCACCTCACCGGCGAATGAATTTAACTGATCGACCATCGTGTTGATCGTGTCTTTGAGTTCGAGAATCTCGCCACGCACGTCGACGGTGATCTTCTTGGAAAGATCGCCCTTGGCAACTGCGGTGGTCACGTCGGCGATGTTGCGAACTTGGCTTGTGAGATTGGAAGCCATTACGTTCACCGAGTCGGTAAGATCTTTCCAGGTGCCGCTCACACCCTTGACCTGCGCTTGCCCGCCCAGCTTGCCCTCAGAGCCGACTTCGCGTGCAACACGCGTTACCTCGCCTGCGAACGAATTCAACTGATCGACCATCGTGTTAATGGTGCTCTTGAGTTCGGCGATTTCGCCGCGCACGTCAACGGTGATCTTTTTAGAAAGGTCGCCGTTGGCAACAGCGGTCGTTACATCAGCGATGTTACGTACTTGGCTCGTAAGATTGGCGGCCATCGAGTTCACCGAATCGGTGAGATCTTTCCACGTCCCGCTGACGCCCTTGACCTCGGCCTGGCCGCCCAGTTTGCCTTCCGAGCCGACTTCGCGTGCGACGCGCGTTACTTCGCCGGCAAATGAGTTGAGCTGGTCGACCATGACGTTGATGGTATTTTTGAGTTCGAGAATCTCGCCGCGCACCGGGACGGCAATCTTCTTCGAAAGATCGCCGTTTGCTACTGCGGTCGTCACTTCAGCAATGTTCCGGACTTGGCTCGTGAGGTTGGAGGCCATGAAGTTTACTGAGTCGGTCAGATCTTTCCACGTGCCGGCGACGCCCTGCACCTGAGCCTGACCGCCGAGAATACCTTCGGAACCAACCTCGCGCGCGACGCGCGTCACCTCTCCGGCAAATGAGTTGAGCTGATCGACCATCGTGTTGATCGTGATTTTGAGTTCCAGCATCTCGCCGCGAACGTCGACTGCAATCTTCTTCGAGAGATCGCCCTTCGCAACGGCGGTCGTGACTTCGGCGATGTTTCGGACTTGGCTCGTAAGGTTGGAAGCCATCACGTTGACGGAGTCGGTAAGATCTTTCCACGTACCCGAAACACCTTGCACATCGGCCTGCCCACCCAGCTTGCCTTCAGAACCAACCTCGCGAGCGACGCGGGTGACTTCACCGGCAAAAGAGTTGAGTTGGTCGACCATGGTATTGATCGTGACTTTGAGTTCGAGCATTTCGCCGCGGACGTCCACGGTGATCTTCTTGGAAAGGTCGCCCTTGGCAACGGCGGTGGTAACTTCGGCAATGTTGCGAACTTGGCTCGTGAGGTTACCGGCCATCGAGTTGACCGAGTCGGTGAGATCTTTCCACGTGCCGGCAACACCTTTAACCTCGGCCTGGCCGCCAAGGCGGCCTTCTGAACCGACTTCGCGCGCTACACGCGTTACTTCGGAAGCAAATGAATTGAGCTGATCGACCATGGTGTTGATGGTGTCTTTAAGATCGAGAATTTCGCCGCGAACATCAACGGTGATCTTCTTGGAGAGATCGCCATTGGCAACCGCAGTGGTTACGTCGGCGATGTTTCGGACTTGGCTCGTAAGATTGGAGGCCATGAAGTTAACCGAGTCGGTTAAGTCTTTCCATGTGCCCGAAACGCCTTGGACTTGCGCCTGGCCGCCGAGCTTGCCTTCGGAACCGACTTCGCGCGCAACGCGCGTGACTTCACCGGCGAAGGAGTTCAAC
>JALYIF010000380.1 GCA_030775925.1 Vulcanimicrobiota bacterium
GGTGGGATCAGGGCGACACGGTGGCGGAGCGGCCAGGCCGTAAAGATCACGGCGGCAACTAACGGTGTTTCCACCAGCACGAGCAGCCTGTGCGACCACTCCCAGAGGGTGCCGTTGGCGAGTGAGGGCACGAGAGCCCCGTGACAAAGCGGCCAGTCGGGGCACGTCATGCCCGCGCCATTGATGCGGACCCAGCTGCCCAGAACCGCGACGCCATAGGCAACGATCGCGGCCGTTAGCGCGAGGCGCCACAAGATTTTCACTAGGATTTTAGTCTAGCCCACCCCCTACGGTGGGGCAACGACTAAACTCCGGCGGGCTCTAGCAGCCGCTGACCGCTGCGGCAACGTAATTGGCTGCCAGGGCTTCGTCGTTGCTGATCTCCGGAATGCGTGTTTGGAAGTCGGTCGCGGCATATTGCGCCAAGATCGTGTCGCTAGCTGGGGCCCGCAAGCCCTGCCTGCCTGGCGCGGAGATCGGATTCGTACGTGAGCCGCCGGTGGATCGAAGCACGAAGTCCTTCGGAAGCGCGCCATCATTGGTGCCCTCGGACATTTGACCCATCCCAGCCTCACCGGCCGTCGGGCGCAGCATCTCATTCTTGTCGAAGGTCGCGAGCATGCCGTTCATATCCATGGCGACTTTCTTTTGGCGGTACAACGCTCCGCCTAACTCGTCAGCGAAAGCCTTTAGGGCTTTCTGCTGTTCTGGGTCGGTCGAAGCATTAGCAAGCTCCCGAAGTTTCTTCACTTCGTTGATGCCTGCTAGTGCTTGAGCCTTCAGATCGCGCGCATAGTTACCCAGCAAGTTCATGCCTCGCATCCGCGAGACGCCGTTGAGGTCAAGGTCCACTTTGCGCAGGTCGTTGATGGTCTGGCTGATCAGCAGATCGTTATTGAGTGTCGAGCTGATCGCGCTGTTCGCATGGGTAGCGAGAGCCGCACAGGAGGCGGTCGCCTTTACATGGCCGATTTCCGTGAGCGGAGTGCTCGCCGGCGATGCTGCCGGCGCGGGCAGCGCGGCGACGCTTAGCGCGGCGGAAAGGAGCAAGTAGGAAAACATGAAGACCTCAAGTCAAAATTGGCAGCTGGACCCTAGGGTTCAGTACTTCTGAAATGCGCGGCAAAAGAACTCTGTGACCGCGCGGTTCTCACACAAATTTTATCCAGCATCGCCGAGCTTGCGGGGGTGGCGGCCATGCTCACGCGAACCGGGGCTTCGTGAGACGCATCGTCGCCTTGGCGCTTTTGATCATGCTGACCGGGTGTCGCGAGGTTCGGGTTAAGACCTACGCCCAGGGCATTACCCCAGGTCCTGGGGGAAATGCCATCGTCGTCGTCCACGATCGAGCAGCCTTGGAAAGCCTTGGCATTCGAGCCCCCGTTCGCTTTAAAAACGAATTTGGCGTCGTCCTTATTATGGGCCCGCATCGGGTAGCCGGATACCATCAAGTCGTGGAGTCCATCCGGGCCAATGAGAATCGCGTACGGATCGTGGCTTTTGAGGTGGCTCCCATCGCGGGGGCCGAGCCCGCGCACGAGTATCGTACCTACACCCTGTGGGTTGTGCCGAATGCGGTCTATCGGCGGGGATCCCATATTGACGTGGTGACGCCCTCGGATGATGCGGTGGCCTCGACCGTGCTCCATTGATGCATCCGCGGATCGCTCTCGATGGTGCGATCGTTGCGCGCAATCTGCGAGCGTGGCGCGATTTCGCCGGAGTGCCAGTGCGTCCGGTTATTAAGTGCAATGGGTACAATTGGGGTGTACGACCACTCATTGCTGCGCTCGACTCGTTCTGCGATAGCTATTGCGTCGCGGATTGTGAGGAATTGCTCGAGGCGCGCCGTTTCACAAATCATCCCATTGTCGTGCTCGGCAACGTGCCCAGAAGTAAACTCGGTACCGTGTTGGACGCTGATGGCATTCCAAATGTCTCATCAGAGGCGGATTTGGCGGCGGTGTTGCAGTGGTGCGAGCGGTCCTCACGCCGTCCGCGTCTTCGTGTAGGGGTTCTTCCCGCTGCGGGCTTCTCCGGAATTGATCTCGCGGCAATCGATGAGTTTGCTGCCTCACTTGCAGCCTCACAACTCGAGATCGAAGTGTGGACGCATATCACGGATGCTACAACAACGGATCAGACCTGCGCACGCGTCGCACAGGCCGTGCATAGCATCCGCAGTCCCGGAGGCCGCGTCGTCGGCACAGATGTTTCCAGTACGTACGCACTCTCACGGTCTGGACCGCTCGGTACGAGCGTGCGAGTCGGCATCGGTCTGTTTGGAGCCACGGGCGGCACTCCGGTTCCGGGCGTCCGGTGCGCGCTCCAGGTGGTTGCTCCCGTCACAAGCGTTCAATATCACCGGGCGGAGACCAAAGTCGGTTACGGGCCCGAAAAACTGGGGCAAGATGGTCACGTTGTGACGGCTCGGTGCGGGTACGGGGACGGGCTGCCTAAGGGTCTGGCTGGTGCCACCGATATTCTATCAGTTGGGATGCAATACGTGACCATGCGACCACCGTACGAACCCTTTAATGAAACGCACGTAGCGTTGCTCGACGAGCAGAGCGATCTGGATGCGTTCGCAGCGAGGGCTGGGCAAAGTGCGCATGAAATCGTAACCGCATTCGGGCGTGCAACAACCGGCGAACTCGTTTCTTCTTAGAGGATCAATGCTTCCACACGCAATTGCAGATCTTGCCGTAAGCGTCGAACGTTTGGGAACCATTCTAGAACCCGGTGGCGACCCCGCTGAAAAAGAAGGCGTTCTGAACCCGGCGTGTGCGCGTTCTCGCGATGGCGCACTCGTGCTCTATCCGCGGGATGTTGCCGAGGGAAACATTTCTCGCGTGGGCCTAGTGCGCGCTAAAGCCGGTACAAATCAATTGGAACGCGTAGGATTTGCGTTGGAGCCAGAAGCTGCGTATGAAGTCCGGCCGAATCCCGGGTACGGTTGCGAGGATCCGCGCGTTACGTTTATTGCTGCGCTCGATCGATACGTCATGGGCTACACGGCATTTGGACCCGACGGACCGCGCATCGCAGTCGCGCTTTCAAAAGACGGCATCTCATGGGAGCGCTTGGGTCTGTTGCAGTTCAACCGGCCCGGCATGCACATCGGTGATGACAAAGATGTCGCATTCTTTCCCGACCCGGTGGTCTCACCGGCCGGCGTGCTGTCACTCGCACTCTACCATCGGCCGATGTTGCATCTCTCGGCCGTTGACGGGCGCGCGGCCATTCCCATGATTCAAAGCATGCCGCATGAAGATCGCGAATCAATTCGTATGGCGTACATTCCGTTCGAGCCGGTACGTACCGACTGGTCGAAGTTGCTGGATGTTGCCGAAAGTGTGCTCGTCATGTCACCCGACGATCGGTGGGGATCGCTCAAACTGGGATGCGGAACACCGCCGGTACGAATTGCGGAAGGGTGGATGTCGCTATTTCACGCCGTTGATGTGCTGGATGCGACCGCCGTAAAACCCAAGTTCCGTTACAGCGCGGGTATTATGATTCACGACGCCGAGCATCCGCACATCATCCGCTACCGTTCGCCGGAGCCGGTGCTGAAGCCCGAGACGGATGCCGAGTGCAAAGGGATCGTGGATAACGTCGTGTTTCCAACGGGGATCGACCCGCGTCCGGATTTAGGCGAGCGCGTGTTTGATGTATATTACGGTATGGCAGATTACATGATTGGCGGCGCTCGCTTCACGCTTGGATCCAGTAGCGAGTCGCGCGAACCGGCAGAAAGCGCCGCTTAAGTGGGTCGCTGCTAACTGTTTCGCTATTATAGTATTGCCGCGTGCATCGTCTTTGGCTTCGGGACGCTGCTTGCAATTCGCGCTCACCAACTTTCGGCGATTCACATCAGATCCGTCCGCGCGAGCGGAACGCCGTCCGTGGGACGTAAGCAACCGCCTTCGCAGTATCGTGCCGGGAATTTTCAAGGCATCGACGCGCCATGGGTGCTCTCAGCCCTGCCCGAATGCCTGATCCCGGTGCGTGTCTGGCGCGCGCGGACGCGTAAAGCGCTGCTGCCTCATATTCCCTCGGCGGCGCTGCACGTTTCGGCAGGGACAACCTTGCAGTATCGCTCGTGTGAGGTCGTGGTAGGCGCAAACGATGCGATGGTTACTCGTGGAGACGATCGCTTTCATATTCCTGCGAAGTCGCAGTTCTTCACGGTGGGCCAAAAACAGCTGTTGTTTCTGCGTGAGGGCCGCGCTGCGGAGTTGCGCATGTACACGACGTCGAACCTATAAACCCGTGTCCATTTCAGACGAAGTGGCAAAGCGCCGAACCTTTGCCATTATCTCCCATCCCGACGCCGGCAAGACGACCCTAACTGAGAAACTGCTCCTCTACGGCGGAGCAATTCAAACGGCCGGGCAGGTTTCCGCGCGCCGCCGCCAGCGCGCGGCTACGAGCGATTGGATGGATCTCGAGCGCGAACGCGGCATCTCGATCACCTCGACGGTGCTCCAATTTCCCTATCATGGGTTTACGATCAATCTGCTCGATACGCCGGGACACCAAGATTTTGGCGAAGATACGTATCGTACACTGCTTGCCGCGGACAGCGCCGTCATGTTAATTGACGGTGCCAAGGGCGTCGAACCGCAAACGAAAAAGCTCTTTGCAATTTGCCGCGCACGTAAAATTCCGCTTTTCACCTTTATGAATAAGATGGATCGTCCGAGCCGCGATCCCCTCGAACTCTTAGATGAGCTGGAAACGGTCTTGGGCATTCACGCTTATCCCATCAACTGGCCACTCGGGAACGGACCATCTTTCCGCGGCGTCTACGATCGGCAAAGTAAAGATATGCATCTTTTCGAGCGCACGACGCACGGCGCAAAACGTGCGTCCGTCCGCATTACAGACGTGCACGATCCGCAGATGGCCTCGCTCACCGATGAGCAGACATACAAACAATTTTTGGACGAGCTTGAATTGCTGGATGGCGCCGGCGCCGATTTCGATCACGCAGCGATGTTGCGCGGCGATGTGACTCCCGTCTTTTTCGGGAGTGCGGTGACCAACTTCGGCGTGGAGCTGTTTCTCGACGGTTTCGTAGACATGAGCCCGCCGCCGGTAGCGCGCGTTGCCGACGTCGGGGAAGTCTCGCCGTTGGATGAATCGTTCTCGGGATTTGTGTTCAAAATTCAGGCGAATATGGACCCGCGCCATCGCGATCGTGTGGCCTTCGTGCGCGTGTGTTCCGGGCAATTCGAGCGCGACATGACCGTCACCAACACTCGCACCGGCAAAGATGTACGCTTAACGCGCGCTATGAAACTCTTCGCCAGTGAGCGCGAATCACTTGAGACCGCATATGCGGGGGATGTGGTGGGCCTTGCCAATCCGGGCGCATTTGCCATTGGCGATACCTTAAGTGAAGGCAAAACCTTAAAATATCCACCGATCCCGTCCTTTGCTCCGGAACATTTTGCATCCGT
>JALYIF010000381.1 GCA_030775925.1 Vulcanimicrobiota bacterium
CCTCAACATCAAGAAATTAAAAATTTTCCACTGTTTTTTAGAAAACGTTGCCATATCCGTGCAAGAGTAGCACGCCGTCGCGCTGTGCGGTGAAGCGATCGATGAATAGACCCGTTTGCGAAAACAGAATGTTGGCAAGGCCTTGCTGCCAATAGAAGTTGTAGTCGATGCCGTCACTCGCGAGTAAGAACTGGTGCTCGCGCACATCGATGCTCTGACCCGGCGAGAGCTTCATCGCCACGATTTGACCGGGCGCCTCACGCGAGAATGCAATGTTTCCAGGACCCTGCGCCGTCGAAATAAAGATTTGCAGTCCTGAGAAAAAGCGCTTTGCCGCATTTTGTATGCTCATGAATCCGAGGCGCACGGCGGGGTTCTTCCAGAGCATAATATGATGTTCGAAGTAGACGCTTTGCGCGGAGCCGAGCTCGACGTCAACGACCGGGACGAGCTCGCCCTCGATCTTGATCGTCATATCGCCGCAACGGATCGGCTCTTTCGGATTGGCCGTCTCCGCGACCGGTTCGGTGTACCCCGAGACGCTGTTAACTTCCGGCGACGGGGCGCCGCAGTTGGAGCAGAACTTCGCGCCTGCCGTCAGGGAAGTCTGGCACGATGGACAGAGCATGGCGTAATCTCCTCAAGGCGATGCAATCAGCCCTCCGTTATAGTGCGGTCTTGGCGAAAAGTTACGCGGCATTTTATACCGGGTCGAACCGGCCCGAGAGGATCATCGCTTCGCTGATGTCGCGAGCTTCTCTGTAGGAATGACCGAGTTGGTCGAGCTCTTCGTCAAACCACCGGCTAATCTGCTCGCCTGTATGATCCGCATGCAGCACGCGCTGCGCGATCATTAAGCGGTAAATGCGGTCTGTAGCGAGATCTTCCATGTAACCATCGAGTAAGCTGGCTCCTTTCCCATCAAGCACGCCTTTGCGATACCGGATGACCGTGCGAATAGCTGCGCGCGTGCCGGACTCGCTCCGATCGCCGACTCCCAGTGGAATTGGGCGTAAGTCGGGACGCAAGTCCGCATCGCGATCGAAACGCAATAGTTGGTTGGGTTCGGGGAACTGCGCAACTGCGGCCGCGTTTTGGTCCGGATGCCCGGTCCAGGCGCCATCCATGCCGGCATCGGCTTCGTTCTTTTTATCTTGAGCCAAGACGGCGAGCGCGCGCGTGTTAAGTAGCTCGTCATCCCGGCTTGGAAAAAGCGCGGTCATGCCCCCGATTGCTAGCATGCCGTGGCGATGGCAGACTTGCGGAATCAGCGTACGCACGCGCTGAAAAAAGGCAACATCATGCGGGATCGTGTTGCGATCGGGCAACAGCCAATGTGCATCGTGCAACGTATAGTGAATGAGCGAGGCCATGTAATCCCAGCGGCCCAAATTTAGGCCCAGTAGGTGGTCGCGGAGATGATAGGTGAAGGTCTCAAGCTGATAAGCAAGCGGATGCGATTCGACCAGCGCCATACACCTAATTTCGTGCGCAGGCCACCCGAGCGCGCGCGCGACGGCTTGCATCGCGTCGCGCCACCAGAGCGCCTCTTCCGCGGATTCCGATTTTGGAATATAGATACACAGCGGATGCCGCAGCTTGCTGCGATTGACGCGATAAGCAAGGAGTGCGAGGTCGAGCAAGCCCGCCGGGGTGGTCTCGCTATGAATGATTCCATTTTGGTGCAAGTGCAAGCCGCGCACGCGACTCCAAATCACAACCGCGCTTGGAGTGATGCCAACCGTCGTGCCGCGCTTGCGATCTTCATACGTCAGCGTTCCGTGCAGGGCACCAACAATATTGTCGAGGCCACGGGTGAGCGCATCCCACTCATTGACAATTGAATCTTCTAAGTCGAGCATCACTCCGGGCGCGCCGGAATTGAGCATCTTAACGACAAGTTCGGCATCGTCGGCCGGACCTGTCATTTGATTGCGCTGATCGCGGCACCACTCCGGTAACTCAATGCGCCATGCATCTTGCGCAGCCGGAAGCGGCGTGCGATACGATGGGAGCGTTCCGGCATGAGCGAGTTGCAAAACGTTGGCGCGCCGCGCCACAAACTGCGCTTGCCGCGCCGCAAACTCGCTGTGCAGCGGAGCGTAGAACGCAAGGAAGCCTGCGGGCAAGTCCCGCGCCGGATCGAATCCGGCGCGGGGTGTGTTGATAGTCGGCGCAAAGCCTGCGCGCGGGGATTGCGCAATCATACCGCTACGCCGGGATCGAGACGCGCGTGATGGTTTCGAACTGCTCTTCTTCGGTGGATCCGCGCAATGCGGCCGTCGAAGCCGTTCCGCCCGTGATTGTTTCCATGACCGAGTCAAAGTAGCCCGTTCCGACTTCGCGTTGATGGCGCGTTGCGGTGTATCCATGAACTTCGCTTGCAAACTCGGCTTGCTGAAACTCCGAGTATGCGGCCATACCACGCGTTTTATACGTACGCGCGAGTTCGAACATGCTGTGATTGAGCGCATGGAACCCGGCCAGGGTTACGAATTGGAACTTGTATCCCATGGCGGCGAGTTGCGTTTGGAACGTCGCAATCGTTTGCTGATCGAGCTTCTTTTCCCAATTGAACGACGGCGAACAGTTGTAGGCCAGCAGTTTGCCGGGGAATTTCTCGTGAATAGCCTGGGCGAAACGCCGTGCTTCTTCCACATTGGGTTCCGATGTTTCACACCAGATGAGGTCGGCGTATGGGGCGTAGGCAAGACCGCGCGCAATCGCTGCGTCCAATCCGCCGCGCATGCGAAAGAAGCCCTCGGGCGTCCGTTCGCCCGTCAGAAATGCGCGGTCGCGCGCATCGATGTCGCTCGTAATGAGCTGTGCAGCATTTGCATCGGTGCGCGCAACGATGATGGTCGGAACGTCGGCAACATCGGCTGCCAATCGTGCCGAAACCAGATGTCGAATCGCAGTCGCGGTCGGAATGAGCACCTTTCCGCCCATGTGACCGCACTTTTTCTCTGAGGCGAGTTGATCTTCGAAATGCACGCCCGCGGCGCCGGCTTCGATCATCGACTTCATCAATTCAAAGACGTTCAGCGCGCCGCCAAAGCCGGCTTCCGCATCGGCTACGATCGGCACAAACCAGTCCGTCGAATGTTGCCCTTCCATCGTACTAATTTGATCCGCCCGCCGCAGCGCATTATTAATGCGCTTAACCACCTCGGGGACGCTATTGACCGGATAAAGGCTTTGGTCGGGATACATCTGGCCGCCGCTGTTGGCATCGGCCGCGACTTGCCAGCCGCTTAGATAGATGGCTTTAAGTCCGGCTTTCACTTGCTGGATGGCTTGGTTGCCGGTGAGCGCACCGAGGGCGGCAACAAGCGGCTCGCGCCGGAGCGAATCCCAGAGTGTAGCGGCTCCGCGCCTGGCCAGCGTGTACTCGATCGCGAGCGATCCGCGCAAGCGGACGACATCGTTCCCCCGGTAGGGTCGTTCGATCCCGGACCACCGGGGATCGGTATTCCAGCGCTGCTCTATAGCCGAGGCGGAGGGAACAAAAGCGGTCACAGATGGGCTCCTTTTCAGGAATTGCGATAAATGTCGCTTCATCGTACCGGTCCATTGATGCCTGGTCAACCAGCCAATGAACCCATCCAACGAAGCTACTTGGACCCCCCAAATGCCTGATGCGGCTCCCTTCCCCCACCAACATTATCAATGCCAGAAAGAAAGAGCACTCGCATTTCTGCGAGTGCTTCTTTGATTGTCCGGCGCCGCGAGCGACGCGGATGAGTTTACTGGATCGAGGTTGCGTAGAAGACGTTATTGTTGTAGTAGCCGTATGCCGTGATGTGGCGTCCGGCCGTTAGCGGGCCGTTTGTCGCTCCGCGATTCACCGCTTGCGAAACGTTAATGGTCACGGTGGGAATTCCGAGAAGGGTAACCGTGCCGTTGCCGACGCTCAAGATTGTGCCGCCGACTTGGGCGTTGCCGCCGTTGTTACCGTTGCCGCCGTTGCTGCAGTTGAGCATGAACTGGTTATTCTGATAGCAGCCGGACAGATTGTAGTGCTGGCCTACGTTCAGGGCGGTGCCGTTCTCGTTAATAGTGATGACCTGGCCGTTGTCCAGGCGGAACTGAGCGGTGTTGCCGTTTACGCCCAGGACGGTGCCGCTAATCGTCGTCGATCCGCGATGATGCCGATGCTTGTGGTGCTTGCCACCTTCATTGTCTTCGCTGTCGCCCTGGTGTTTGCACCAGCCGCGTTGGTGGCCGGCGGGGTTTGTACAGTCCTGGCCGCCGTGATTGTCGTTGCCTTGATTGTCTTCGTTGCCCTGATGGCCGTCGTTCTCGTTATCCGCAAGGGCGATGCTTGAGCTGGCGCTCAAGATGTTGGGATTGGCGGACGGATGTTGGGCAGCGGTCGCAATCATCGCAAACGTGCTGGCCGTTGCGAATGCAGCCGCTAGGGCCGCCGAATAGTATTTGTGCATAGCGTCTCCTTGGGTTTGCTCCTGAATAAGAACAGACTAGGAACGGGGGCGAGGCGGACATGGTTCACAAGCGAGCGCCCACTGGGGGCCTCTTGGAAGGGGCGTTCCCCGTTCCGCCGTAACCAGGTGGGGTTTTGGAGAAGCGACGTGTGGTGATTACGGGCCTCGGTGCCGTGACCCCAATTGGAAATACCCGCGATGAGTTTTGGAAGCACTTGGTCGCCGGCGAGAGTGGTGTTGCCACGATTACGGCCTTCGATCCAAGCGATTTTTCTACGAAGTTCGCAGCAGAAGTCAAGGATTTTGATGCCGAGGCGCTCATCGGGCGCCGCGAGGCCAAGCGGATGGACCGCTTTGCGCAGATGGCCTTTGTGGCCGCGCGTGAGGCCGTCGAAGACGCGGCCATCCCCGACGACCCGGGGTTCCGCCAAGAAGTTGGTGCGGTCGTCGGCACGGGCATCGGCGGCATCATGACCCTTGAATTCGCCGCAAACAAAGCCAACAAGGATCAGAACTGGAGCAAAGTGAGCCCGTTCTTCATTCCAATGCTCATGGGGAACGCTGCGCCCGCGCACATTTCAATGCACTACGGATTTCGCGGTCCCATTTTTGCAACGGCAAGCGCGTGCGCGAGTTCTAACGACGCGATCTCTACTGCCTACGGCATGATTCTGCGTGGCGACGCCCGTGCGATGGTTGCAGGCGGTGCGGAGGCAACGATTTCGCCCCTCGCGGTCGGCGGATTTTGTTCAATGAAAGCGCTCTCAACGCGCAATGACGAGCCGACAAAGGCCAGTCGTCCGTGGGATAAGGAACGCGATGGATTTGTTATCGGCGAGGGCAGCGGCATGTTCGTCCTTGAGGAGTACGAGTCTGCCAAAGCACGCGATGCCAAGATTTACGCCGAAGTAATCGGCTTCGGTCAATCGGCCGATGCTTACAACCTAGTGGCTCCCGATCCTGATAGCCGCGGAGTTGAACTCGCGCTGCGCCGCGCACTGAAGAGTTGCGGAATCGATGCATCGGAAGTCGATTATATTAATGCACACGGCACTTCGACGCCGCAGGGCGATGTTGCCGAGTCCCGCGGCATCGAACGCATTTTTGGAAACCGCGTGCCGGTGAGTTCCAATAAATCCATGTTCGGACATGCGCTCGGAGCCGCCGCCGCGCTCGAAGGCGTCGCGACCGCGCTTACCGTGTATCACGATA
>JALYIF010000382.1 GCA_030775925.1 Vulcanimicrobiota bacterium
CTCGCTGCTCGCGATCTACCCGCCCAATAGGACGAAGTTCCGGGTGGCGATCTCGTGGTGCGGTCCCGCGCAACTTGTTTTCGCTCTCGTGGGAATCTACGGGTTCGCAACCTTTATCGCGACCGGCGCACCCTCTCCGTTCCTGCGAGCCAACCGGTTTGGGGGTGGGTTGGGGGCAACGCTTTCGTTGCTGTTCACGCTCGCGCTCGTCGCCGCAATTGTCGATGCTATCGCAAGTGCGCGCGATGAAGATGCCGCACCGGCGCGATGGCTCGGCGGCATGTGGCTCATCGCCGCAGCGTTTGCAGCCGCTCCAGCAATTCAGACTCTCATGGGCGGAACGAGCCTCCGAACGCATCTCGGCGATTTCGTGAACGCAGCGGTAGCACTCTTCCTCGCATTAGGTGTGGCATATCCAGTCTTGCGCCATCGGTTGGTGGATCTCAACATCCTGGTCTCGCGCGCAACCATCTTCACGCTCGTTTCGATGATCATCGTCGGCGTGTTCGTTGCAGCAGAGTGGGGAATTGCAAAAGTTTTCGAGCAGTCGTTCGGGCTTTCGAGTGACAAGAGCGGCTTTACGGCCCAGTTGCTGACCCTGGTTATGGTACTGGTCCTCGGCATGTCCGCACGATCGATTCATCGTTTCGTCGAAGAACGCTTAACACGCGCATTTTTCCGCAAACGTCTGCAAGGCTTGGCGGAGATCGAACGTGTAGCGCGCGAAGCCGATGCCGCAAGCGATGCATCTGATCTCATGGAGCTCGGCGTGCGGACCGTTAGCCACGCTCTGTCTCCGCTCGGGGTTGCCTACTACCTGCAGCGCGGCGATCATTATGAATGCCGTGCTGAGGCCGGGACCGGACATTTTCCCCCGGCCTATCGTTTTAACGATGGTGTGCCCCTGCGTTTACGCCGATGGCAAGAAGCTTTTGAACTCGACGACGATTCTGACGAGCGCCTGCACATGCTCTTCGTGCCGATGACCGTGCGCGGCCACCTTATTGGTTTCTTGTGTTGCGGCCCCAAACCGGATCGCACTGCGTATCTCGAGGATGAAAGAAAGGCTCTTTCACTCTTGACACATCATACGGCCATCGCAACCGCACTTCTGCCGCTGGCAGCGCCGCTATCGACCGCGAGTCTCACACTGTAAAAAAAATTTGCGCCCGGAGGGATTCGAACCCCCGGTCTCAGCCTTCGGAGGGCCGCGCGTTATCCAGCTACGCTACGGGCGCAAGGCATTACGAGCGCGGGTTCTCCGGTGTGGAGCCCTGGCTCGGAATATGTTTGAAGAGATCCAATTTATGTTCGACCAGTCCGCGATAGAACTTTCGCACGCAATCCGGGTGGCCAAAGAAATATGTACGCGCGTAAGCCAAATCATCACCCGATGAATCCGGCACGTAGTGCGAGATTTCGACCTCTTCCATTGAACCGCGGTCAACAGCATGAGGGCAAAAGTCGCACGGGATGGTCGACATAGAAAACCTCAAATAGGAGCGGCCGCTCTTCTTCGTCCGCGCCTAGGCCTTACCTCTCCCTGGCAAAAAGGCCCAAGACAACGTCTCGGGCCCTTTTCAAGATCTGACTCGGGTAGGATTTGAACCTACGACCTAGGGCTTATGAGTCCCCCGCTCTACCCCTGAGCTACCGAGCCATGCCTCCTGGGTTCGACAACACACTATACTAAAAACCACATCCAGGTTACAAGTGGGCAGGTCGCAAACGGGACGCTCCGCCTCAGATGGCCAATAAGCACGCCAATCCCAGCTTCTAGGCTCGGGAGCTTTTTTTGCCGCCCGCTGCATCCCAAAGGTGAATATCATCGTGTCACGTTCCCTCATTTCACGCGGAACCGCCCTTCTGGCCGGCCTTATTTTTATGATGTCTTCCCTGCCGGCTACCGCCACAGGCGAAGATGCCGCAGCGCTGATGGCCAAACATAAGGCCTTTGTGGGCTATCAATTCGGCGACGGCGCCATTAACTCGATAGTCCTAGACGGGACTGTAACGGACACCAAAACCGGCGCAATTTCAAGCGACGTTCGCCTTTTCAAGCGCGGGATTGCCGAGCGTTCCATTGTGAACAACAAAGACGAGCATAGCACATACAATTCCGGCTTCACTGGACGGCTCTACTGGGAGATCAACAACCGTAACGGGTTCATCATTCCCGAGGTCGGCGATCAGCAGAGAGCTGAGATTGCCTATGATTTGCTCGTGAATGAAGCCACACCGCTCATGCACGCGGCCGATAAAGGCACGAAAACGATCGATGGCACCGCTTACAGCGTGGTCGAACTCACGTCCCCTGCTTCGCAAACAATCGACGTGTTCGTCGATCCCCAGACCGGCGCTTACAAGCGGGCAGTGATCGACCCCGATGGTGCAAATGAAGACACCATTAATATTCTGGCGTATGCAGATGCCAGCCCCGGCAAGAAAA
>JALYIF010000383.1 GCA_030775925.1 Vulcanimicrobiota bacterium
ATCCCGTAGCGCGACACGTATTCAACCATCGTGGTTTGGAACGTTCCATCCGTGCACGATCCGGTCGATTGGCTCTCCGTCAAATTGAAAGTGACTTTGTGCCCGGTGGTTGGCATGTTGTCGATGACTTTGGGGTCTAACTGCGTATTCGAAACCGTAATGTCGAGTTTTCCTGAGCCGGGCTGCGCGGGTTGGCCGCCGGCATTACGCGCGCGTTCCATGGGTGCAGGCGTTTCATTTGTTGCCGGTACGCTCGTGTCGACGACACGATACGTTTTTTTCGCTAAGTTTAAATAAATGATTTGGTGCAGTTGCGGTTTCGAGATGGTCGCCGTTTGCGCACCTGGGTCGTCTGTACGCTCCCAGCCTGCGAGATAATACTTCGTTGACGCCGTGCCGCTTTTTAAAAGATTCAATCCATTTTTTGCCGTGTCCATTGTGTTCATGATGCCGCCGAGCAAGCCATGGTGGCTGCCGCCCCCCGCTGCCGATCTTTGCGCGCCGACCGCCGATGCGAAATCGCTCGTGAAGGTCCCAGGCTGAGGTGCGTCTCCCCCGAGCACGACTTTGGTTACCTCATCGTACGCTAGCCCGGTAACTGGTTGCGCGCTGCCCGCTGGAAGCGGTGCAAAGGCGCAGACGTTTAGCAGGACAGCGCTCGCCAGCCATGCACCAACGGCCCGCACGTTAGATAATCTCATAGGTCCTCCAATGAAAACGAAGCTCGCACTTTATGATAAAGGCCTTCTGGTGAAGAAATATGCCTCCTTTAATCGCGCGCTCATCAATTGCTTGTTACTCCTGCGTGACCGCACGCGTACTCGAACAACAAGAGATAACATAAAGATGACGCGATATTGATTGCCTTTGATAACAAACATCGTATCACTTTCCGGCACGAGCTCGCGCTTCACGTTATTGCCCCACAGTAGGCGGTCTCCATCGCGCGTAACAGTGCACATTGTCGATAAGGTCAGCCGGTAGTGGCGACGTAATCGACGGTGAGCGCCTCGAAATTGCTTGTTAACGCGTTCGCCGTTTGCCGCAGGTGCGGCACCTATCTCGGTGGCTCCACGCATTGCCGCCACTTGCGGCTTCCCGAAGCGCTCGGCGGCATTTAAGTCTGCGTGCCCGAGGCTGGTGACAATTGGCCAGCGGATCTTCTCCCGCCTCGATCAGCAACGAGTTGGCTGTATGTCTCAAGCGTGGAACGTTAGTTCGGGCAATCCCGCAAGTCTTAAGAGTGGCAACCCTATCCTTCGGCGTCTCGCAAGTCGAGCGACTCGGCAGGCCATCGCGCCCCGACTGCTATATTACGTACTCACTGCGCCGGGTAAAGCTAACCCGGCAATCCCATAAGGACGGTACTCCAAATGGCCAATGCGATCGACGACGCGAAACACAGCCTTGACGCACATGCGCAGGCGATCGATGCACTCCACCACAAGTTGGCCGCATCGCCGGGCGTCAACAAAGAGAAGCTCCAACACGCGGTTACCAAGTACAAAGCCGCGCATCAGGCGTTTCACGATGATGCTCTCGAGTGCATGCACTAGGCGCTGGAACCGCCGGTTCGTAGCGCCGCTTCGATTGCGGTGCCGATCGGTACGCCGAGGCCTGTACACGGATTCCATCCGGGACGTGCCTGAAACGGACCATTGGAACCGTCGGTAACATCCCGCAAGAGTTTCGCGCGCGATGCGTAGAGCATTGGTGAGAAGAGCCCAATCGGCACACCCAACCGCTGATTGATGCGCGCCGCGAGTGCCGACCACATCGGTGCCACGGCGCTGGTTCCACCAATCGCCAACTCGACGCCGTCAAGGTAAACACAGTAGCCGGGCAGCTGTTGCGCGGCCATGTCCGGCACCCCGCGGCCCGCGGCGACCTCGTACGCGGCGGCGCTCGATGTCGCGATGCCTTGCCACGGGGGCACATCGTAATGCGTGCTAAATCCACCGCCAGTTTTCTCCCAGGCCGTTTCGGCTTGGTTAGCCGCATCGGACGAAAGTTCGGTCGCGCCGCACGCGTGGACGAACGAACTGGACGCCGGCGCGAGCACGTGCGGCTTTCCGTCGTAGTCGAGTTCCGCGCCGTTGTCTCCCGAAGAACAGAAGACACTGACGCCTACGAGCGCCGCGACGGTGAAGAGCTCATCGAGCACGTCGAGCGCCGCGGGCGTCCACAAATGTTCCGGCCACCCATAGCTGATCGAAAGCACGCTCGGCGCGAACTCTGCATCAAACAGCGCCGTGCGGATCGCGTCGAGAAATCCACGTTCGTCGTCGGGCGCTTCGTAGATCACAATTCGCGCCGCGGGCGCCAAGGATCCGATAATCTGCACGTCGAGCGCCGCTTCCAAGTCTTTCGTCGTTTCAAACTCGTGGGTAAGTGCAGCATCATCAACCCGTTTCACGATCGGACGGGCTGCCGTCACGCCCTGCGCCTGCATGCAGCGATCGAAGTCATCGGCCTTAAACTCACCGCGAAACTGCGTCACGCCGATCGTTTGGCCCGCGCCGTCGGCATCGGGAAACGCGTAGCGCTTTACCACGTCGCCAGCAGTCAGTGGCGTTGCGTGACGCTGCAGGGCGCCGAGCCTGCTGGAACGGGGCCACTGATGCAAGCCGAAGACGCCGCACAGCATGACCGCAATATCGTGAGGTACGTGCAGCGAATCGGAGCGATGGCGAAAATGCTTGCCGTTACCGTCGAAGAAAGTGGCAACCGTCGCTCCGAAGGCGTCGATTAAACGCTCCAACGGACCGCTGATGGCCACCGATCTCCAATGTGATTCCACGACCCGGATGCCCAAGTTCGCGCAGTACGCGCCGAAGCGTTCTCGCTCGGCGGGATCGGCATCCGACTCATCGCGCAGCGCCGCTCGTTTCATATACGAGCGCTGGAGCGGCGGCGATGCGCCAAGTTTGCACGCGCGCGCGACATCGAGCTCGCCGCCCTTTTTCGGACGAAGCCAGGCGGTGAGCATGACATCGGCGTCTGAGGTCAGCGTCGCAGCCGGTGTGCTCCCCGGCCAAGTCGCGCGATGGGTTCGCGGAATCGGTACGCGTTGTCCGGTCGTGATTACTTCCACATCGCGCTTCATGCGATGGCCTTCCGCGAGCATCGACGAGAGCCCCGCAACAAAACGACGCATACCTGAGGACAGTCCCGGATAACAGGGGGAAACCCCGCTGCCACGGGCAAACGGCCTCTTGATGAAGGCTGCCGGCCAGAGCGGGCGCCTGCGCGCGTACGCCTACGGCCTCGTTACATCTTCCATCGTACTTTTGTTTGCATTCGGCGAGTGGTGGTCGGAAAAGTACATCTCCGACCGCTCGCGCTTCGCTAGCACGGCCATCGAGATCTCCATCGTCCTGCTAGCAGCACTGGCCTTCCGGCCGATTCATCAACGCGTGGAAGCGGCTGTAGAAGCTGCCTTCACGAAGCGGCGCCGGGAAGCGCGCGACGCGGTGTCCCGTCTAAGGAAAGAGCTGACGTCCTTCAACGACGCGCAACAAATACTACGACGCGTTATTGAAGCCATCGATCATCATATGGACTCCGCTGCTTGCGCAATCTACCTTCGCCGCGATGTGTATCGGGCGGAAGCGTCCTCATTCGACGATGCAGCGGAGAACGTCGAGCGCGATGATGCGCTCGCAGTTCGTTTGCGCTCGACGGCGGCTCCCGCGGATCCGCGCGCGCTGCATTCAAAGGCAGCCGGCGCCATTGCCTTCCCAATGATGGCAGGTGGTGACCTGGTCGGCTTTCTCTGCATAGCTCCAAAGCATGGCGCGTACGAACCCGACGACCGCCACGTTATCGCCGCACTGGTGGAAGCCGCCGGGTTGGCCTTACTTGCGCTTGACCCGCGCCTGGGTGCGCAACGCGCTAACGCGCCTGCGAACAATCTGCCGCGAACGCTCACCTCATTCGTTGGCCGGGATGTCGAGATCGTCGAGATCACCGAGCTCATTAACACGCATCAAATCGTCACGCTGGTTGGTTCCGGGGGAGTGGGCAAGACGCGCACCTGCCTGCAAGTTGCCTCGGGCCTTTTGGAAGTCTTCGCCGACGGTATTTGGTTCATCGAACTCGCGTCGCTCATGACCGGTGAGTACATCCCTTCGACCATCGCAAAAGCGATGGGAATCTCCTTACGATCCGCCGGCGACCCGCTGGAGAACCTGTTGAATGCCCTCAAATTCAAACATGCGCTGCTCGTGTTTGATAACTGCGAACACCTCGTCGAGTCTGCCGCGCGCATCATCGCAAGCATTGTCGGCGGTTGTGCGGAAATTAAAGTGCTCGCTTCGAGTCGTCAAGCGCTTGATATCGCGGGCGAACAAGCATACCGTTTGCCCTCACTGGAGGTTCCAAAACAAGACGACCTGGAACCAATGCACGCGAGCGACGCTCTGGAATGCGCCGCGATCGCGCTCTTCGTGCAACGGGCCGCTTCGGCCGACAAACGATTCGCATTGACTGATGAGAATGCACATGTGGTCGCTGATATCTGTCGCAGGCTCGATGGGATTCCACTTGCGATCGAACTAGCCGCTTCCAAGACCGCTGTATTGAGCCCAAAGCAACTGGCGGAAAAGCTGCAAGAGCGCTTTCGGCTGCTCTCGCAAACGGGCGGCGGTCGCATGCCACGACAACAAACATTGCACGCGCTCATTCATTGGAGCTTCGATTTGCTCGACGAAAAGGAACGAGCGGCGTTTAGACGTTTGTCGATTTTTGGCGGCGGATGGACATTGCAAGCCGCCGAGGCCGTATGCACGGATGAGGACGTAGATGAATGGCAGGTCTTCGAGTTGCTTTGCGCACTCGTTTCAAAATCGCTTGTCATCGTTGAACCGGGCGATGACGATCCGCGCTACCGAATGTTGCACTCGATTCGCGAGTACAGCCGCGACCGCTTGGACGAGGAAAGCGAATCGCACGCAATCGCAGCTAAGCACGCGCGCTACTACGCCGGGCTCGTTCGCGACTTCGCTCCTTTGGTTGACGCGCTGGAGGACGAGCGGTGGCGGCGCGCTCTCGCGCCC
>JALYIF010000384.1 GCA_030775925.1 Vulcanimicrobiota bacterium
GATGCGCTGGCCGAGGGCCTGCGCGATCGCGGACACGATGTGTACTTGTTTGCTCCCAAAGCGCCCGGCTACGACGAGGAAGATGGACCGACGTTTCGCATGCCATCGCTGCCTTTGCCGGTTGACACACCGTACCGGTTGACCATTCCACTGGTAAGTCGCAGAAATTTAAAATCGGTCATTAAGCGGCTCTCAGTCATTCATGCGCACTCGCCGTTTGTAACGGGTTGGATGGCCGTCACCTACGCGCGGCGGTTTCACATTCCGCTCGTGTATACGTATCACACGCAGTTGGAACAGTACGCGCACTACGTGCCGTTTGATGCGGCTACGACGCGTCGCGCGGCGTCCACGCTCACACGCATGTACGCAAATGCTGCCGATGCGGTGATCGTACCCACTGCGGCGATGCGCGAGCATTTATTAGAAGTCGGGGTCACGGCGCGAATTGATGTTGTTCCGAGTGGCATTGACGTTGATTTTTATGCGGCGGGCCTGCGAACGGATACCACACGGGCCTTGCTCGGCGCAGTCGAAGGAGACCGCGTCGCGCTTTTTGTTGGGCGGCTCGCTCGCGAAAAGAACGCAGAATTGCTTTTGCTTGCACTCGCGCAAATATCCGACCCGCGCCTCAAGCTCGCCCTTGTGGGTGATGGGCCGGCGCGTGAATGGCTGGAGCTGCGAGCGCAAGAGTTAGGGGTATCCGGCCGGGTCGCTTTCACCGGCGAAGTGGCGCGGGCCGATCTCCCGGCGGTCTACGCAAGCGCGGATGCCTTCGTCTTTCCAAGTGTCAGCGAGACGCAAGGCCTGGTGCTGGCCGAAGCCCTGGCCGCGGGCTGCAACATTATCGCAGTAGATACGCCCCAGGCGCGGGACGTGCTCTCCGAAAATGGGGACTTTGTTCCGAATGATGCCACAGTGTTGGCACAAGCCCTTGAGAGGATGATGCCACCGACCAGCGAGCAGCGCGCAAGGGCGCAGCAAGCGGCGCAGCGTTTTGGAGCCGGCCTGCAGACCGAACGAATCCTCTCCGTCTATCGGGAGCTTCGCGAGCGAGAACCAGCTCTAACGCATTGACATCGAACATATGTTCGATCTACAATGGAGACCACGGTGGATTTTGGGTACGGTGTAAATATGGAAAGTAAACGCGCAAAGGGACCGATGATTGAAGCCCGGGTGGGATTTGCCGCCGACGAGCGGGGCCATGGCGTCGCCTACGTCTCGCTCACCTCAGGCCAAAAGGCGAAGTCCGTTCGTGTGCCGTTCACCGTTCGCCGCTACCCGGCGTTACTTGAACGCGAGGTCGGATATGCGGCAATTACCGCGGTTGCCGGAACGGTTGCCGGCATGGGTTGTCGTCGCGTCACCTTTCATCTGGCAGATGAGCGGGTGGTCGAAGACGTTCGCGAACGGCGCGACGTTCCGATGCCGTTGGCCATCGAATATGTGCGGCTGGGCTGCGCGCTCAACCGTTTCGCCGAGTTTCGTCTCGAGAGCGACAGCGGGCCGGCACAAGATCTTACCGCGCGAGCGCGAGCCGAGGTTACGCTGCACGTTGCAGCGTGATCTCGATCATGCACCGCTCGCGCGAGATGCTCTGCCCTCTACCACGGTGGCGCTCGCAAAGGCCCTGATTGGCCGGATTTTAGTCCGCGATACTGCCGGAGGACGCACGGCGGGACGAATCGTCGAAACGGAAGCGTATCTGACCAACGATGCCGCCTCCCACGCCTTTCGTGGCGAAACAAAGCGAAACGCGAGCATGTTCTTGCCGCCGTTTCACGCCTATGTGTACCAAATTTATGGCACGTATTTTTGCCTCAACATCAGCACCGAAGCACAAGGCCGCGGTGAGGCCGTCCTCTTGCGTGCACTGGAACCGCTAAACGGACTTCCTCTAATGATGCGCCGGCGTGGCTCTGAGAAGCTCTCCGATCTCTGCCGCGGCCCGGGCCGCCTCTGTGCGGCAATGGATGTCGATACCGGACTCGACGGTCTGGATCTGTTCGAGAACTCTGAATTGTGGCTAGCGGACTCCGCTGGCCCGCCGCCGCGCCTGGGAACGAGCACGCGAATTGGGATTACCAAGGCCCCAGACGAACCGCTGCGCTTTTATGAAGTGGGGAGCCGATTTGTATCCGGTCCGCGCCACTTGTCACCCTAAGCACCCTATGTTATAGTGGGCTCGACGCCACAGCAGTCATTCTCGACTGCGGCGGCAGTGTTATTCCCCACCGCGTCCGCATCACCGTTTAGAATACCAGGCAGCCTCGCCGGTATAGCTTTGCCGCATGATGTACGCGACTCTACGAGAGAGATAAGTCCACTGCAATTCAACGATCGTCCGAACAACAACCGCCCCAACCAAGGCGGAGG
>JALYIF010000385.1 GCA_030775925.1 Vulcanimicrobiota bacterium
TTACTCACCCGTCTGCCACTAGGTATTGCTACCTCGTTCGACTTGCATGTGTTAGGCACGCCGCCAGCGTTAATCCTGAGCCAGGATCAAACTCTCCATAAAATTACTTATGGAGCCAATTGATGGCTCTCAACTTTCGCTGACTAAATTGAGCTTGATTGCGAATCAAGCTCGTCCCATGACAAGTTCCGATCGGCACGGCTGGGCAAAGCCCGCCCGTGTCATCCTGAGCTTGACGAAGGGACTAGTCATAAATTGTACGCTCGGTCAGATCCGATGCAAAAAACCGGTGGAGCCGGGGTTTTGCGATCTGCCGAGTTATCTCTCATTTAATCAAAAATAAAAAACGCCCGAAGGCGCTTTGTCTTTAAGATCCAGAGACCCACAGACTTATGCGCTACTGCACTGTTCAGTTTTCAAGGAACGAACTTCAACACCGCGTCCTATCGGACCGGATCTTTCGACCGCACCGGAGAGGCGAGGTGTCGGAGCCACGACGAACAGTATATCCAAGGGCAGGGTCAGAGTCAAGCACATTTCAAAAGATTTCTGTGGAGACCATTCTGACCCAACTTTGGTCGGAACTCTCGCACAGACGTTCGTCTCAGGACCGCTCTAATGCGGCGCCGGCTCGCTGACGACGGCGCTGGGCCTTCAGCCGATTTCCGCAGACGGCCATATCGCACCAGACCCCGGATCCATTCTTGGAATGGTCGTAAAAGCCAAACAAGCAGGTGTCCTTGCGGCACGCCTTAAGGCGCGTCCACTGGTTGCGCCGGATCGCGTCGTACATTATTGAAAACAACCGGCCAGCGACGTACTGAGCACCCTGCCCCTTGGCCGCAAGTGCGATTTCGCCCGGAGTCTCGCGAGAACGAATACCAAGTTCTGCCATATTTGCGAAGCCGCTAAGCAAGTCCCAGCTTTCTTGTTGGTCGCCATCTCCGGTGTGAGCCAGCAGTTCCATGCGAAAGGCCTCGCGCAGCCCGATGATCCGCTCCAGAGCCGCTTCATCTAGATTGTCATGGGCGTCCAGCAATTGATGCTCCCGTAGCCACGCGGCCGCGGCAACTAGGCCAGGAAGCTTTTCCTGCGCCGGATTCTCCGGATCGCCCGTATTAATGAATAGACGAAGTATCTCCAGGTCGCCTGGGGCGGTCTGATCCTTGGAAGCTTTCACCAACCCACTATAACACCAATGAACTGTGTTGACAAGTTACCGTAACCGATATACTATAATGACAGGTGCAAGGCACCAGTAATAAAGCTTAGAAGGTTAAGACCATGAGAAAATCCTCCCCAAATCCCCGCCCTACCATTCCGCTTGTCCCCGAACTGATCGACATTCGCCGCCAGCACGACTTGACGGCGGGTCAAGCCGATTCGAACCTTTTTGCCGGCTGGGGCGTCCGCTTTAATTCCCGGACCTGGTAAGGACATGAGTCCGTTCGCGCACCATGTCGATGTCCACGTGTCCGAATTAGAGAAAGCCCGCTCGATTTTCGACGATCGAAACCGGTTCGAAGTTGTCTACCGTCCATAAGAACGGCAAGCGCCTCAGCCGGTTTTGGTCGTACGCACTCGTGACTATAGCGGCATCGCTCTGGGGCTTTGGTTTCGTGTTCGGAAAGCTGGCACTCAGCGATATGCCGGTGGGCGCAATGATCACGTACCGTTTTGCGATTGCATCTCTGGTTGTCGCACCGCTGCTCGCGTTTCGACAACTCAACATGACCCGTCGCGACTTTTGGATGTTTCTGCTCGCCGGCACCTTCTACGTGCCGGTGCAATTCTTGCTGCAATTTCAAGGATTGTCCCTTACGACGTTGTCGCACGCCGCGCTGGTCGTTGCATTGCTTCCGGCATTCATTGCTCTCGCGTCAATCGTAACTGCGCGGAATGCACCGCGTCCCAATTGGTTAGCAATTACTGCATCCGCCATTGGGGCAACTTTAATTGTCTTGCGACCGGGTGGGAACGCGACTGTGGCGGGAGACCTTTTAGTCGTGCTCTCGCTCGGCGGCGCCGTGATCTGGGTCCTGATGTCCGAGCGCATCAATCGCCGTCATGATCCGATGGCCTCTAGCGCGCTGATCCTCGTCCTTGGGACTGGGGTTCTGATTGCCTTTGAAGCATTGGTCCATCCGCACGATCTTATCGGACACTATTCCCGCACCGCTTGGTTTGCAACGATTGCCTCCGGCGTGCTTGCCACGGCAATCACGACGGTCATTTGGAATGTCGGGTTAAAAGGCGTCCCTGCGGCAGACGCAGGGGTGTTCATCAACCTCGAACCGCTCATCGGCGCCACGTGCGGTATCTTCATATTCAGTGACGTGCTGGGGTGGTGGACGATTGCCGGCGGGGCGCTCATTATTGCTGGAGCGATATTGGTCACACGAAACGCGGGTCCCAAGCAAACTGTGCGCGACGGCCGCTTAGAGACTGCCGAGGCGCTGCTCGAGTTGCGGTCCAAGTAAACGCGCCGCGATACCCTACCAGAAATAAAAGCGGCAAACGCATCTCTGCATCTGCCGCTCGTATCGTCTGAGGCTCGCGAGTCTAAATCGTGCCGGTTCTCGTACCGGAGGCGGTTGCTGTGCTGGAGCCACCGCGCCATGCGCGCTGCGTCACTTCGACTGATTGTGGAATGGTGCCGGTCTCAACGTGCAATCCGGTCACTTGCAGTTCTTGTACGACGACGGGCGGCAGAGCTTCCGCAATATCCATTACTAACTGAGCGTAATCGTGTAGATGACGCTCGGCGAGCGAAGCCACCTGTGCATCACCCATTGCGTTAGCAGTTGCCGTGAGCATCGTATAGCCGGCGGTGCATAGCGCGAGGGCCGTATAGTCGTCGCGCAGAGCTTTAGAAACCTTCGTCTTGCGCATTTTATCGATGGCTCCCGCAAAGAACCCTTCGATTGTCAAGACGGCACTCTTTACCGGCGACGCCTCGTGCC
>JALYIF010000386.1 GCA_030775925.1 Vulcanimicrobiota bacterium
CTTTCTTGAAGCCGTTGATGCCGGTGCGACGCTTGGAGAGGTGTGCAACGTGTTGCGCGACGTCTTCGGTGTTCATCAGGCACGCGAGGTCGTAGCGTGAAGATCGATCACATCGCCATTGTCGTCAAAGATCTCGAGCATACGCTTGACCTCTACGTCAACGTTTTGGGGTTCAAGCAAATCTACCGTGAAGTCATCGCCGACCAGGGCGTGGAGGCCATCGGGCTCGAGGCCGGTGAATCGATTATTGAATTGCTTTCACCGCTCTCCACGGACTCACCGATTTCAAAATTTCGTGGTGATGCAGACTCGAAGTTGCATCATACTGCCTACCGCGTAACTGACCTCGAAGCCGAACTCGCACGGCTCAAATCACGGGGAGTTCGTTTAATTGACGAGGCGCCGCGTGCGGGTGCACACGGAAATTTGATTGCCTTCCTGCATCCCAAAAGCACCGGCGGTGTCTTAATCGAGCTGTGCCAGAAGCGCCGCTAATCGCCTTTGAGCGGCCGACGCTTTCTCGTCAGGCAGATTTTGCAGAAATGCTGGCGGAATGGCGCGGCGATCCGTACGACCCCTTTCGCGGTTTTTTGAAATCTGCTTGGACAGACTTTCCACGATATTTGGCGGTCATTCAAGATTTGCGCGATGGCAAAGGACCATTACCAAATCTTGTGCCCATGGATACGTTCTGGATTACTGAACATGGCAAGCTGCTTGGCCATATTACAATACGCTATGCCGTAGCCGCAGAACCCCAGGAGATGGGCGGGCACGTCGGCTACGCCGTTCGCCCTTCGGCGCGAGGCCGGGGCGTCGCAACGCAAGCGCTCAAACAGGCGCTCGAACTTCTGCGCGCACGCGGTATGAAGACCGTTCGCATTACGTGCGATGCAGGCAACGCGCCCTCGGCCCGCGTGATCGAAAAGTGCGGAGGCCGGAGGAACGGTGGTTCGCAAACACTGCTTACCTACACCATCGACTTCGTTTAGCGCGGTAAACCGGGAGCCAGCGCCGCGTCAATTCCGGTTTCGAATGTGCGATCCCATGGGAGATCGAGCCGGATGGCCGCGATGTGATACTGCGGGTACAGTTGTGCTAGGAGCGCCGCCGCATCATTCCAAAGCAAGGCGTTGTTTCGATCTGCGGTACTCGCAGCGGCTTGCGGGAGCAAGTATGTGTGATCCGTAATGCCCTGCGCGTTGAGCCACCGATTTAAATCTGGGCGCACGAAATCATGAAAGGCATAGTCGTCAACGAACCGGTTGAACGTAAACTCCGCATGGGCCAACGCGCCATACCGGTGTGCACGTCTACCGGTGCCCGCAGCGATACTCTCGGCGAGGGCGGTGCCGACGGTGTTTGCGTTCGTGTTCCAAGACGAGTACGCCTCAAGCGCGCTTGCTGTTCCATCGTCCAAGATGGTCTTCGCAAAGCGGGCCTGCGAGACAAATGAAATCTCGAGAAAGGTGAGGTCGGCTACGGCAGCCGGGCTATGCTCGGCAATTCGCTCCTTGATTGCGGCCAGAAATACAGCATCGGCAGCAGCATCGGTGTGTGGAACTCGTACGAACAAGGTTATGTCGGGGTGCTCATCAGCGTGGATCCCACCGCACAACTCGATCAAGCCGTTGATCGCGACGGAAATAGGCGCAAACTCCAGCGGATCCAAATAATCGGCCCCGCTCGGCGTCGAATAGTGCACGGCGATGCGCGGCGTCCAGCGAATTTGACGCGCGAGGGCGCGGGCTGTTAAAGCCATCCCCAACTCATCAGCCCCTGGCTCGATGCTGATGCGGCCGCCCACCCCGGCGCGCGCGACCGCCGCCTCCAGGGCGGCAACGTCCTTGATGTGCAGGCCAACTTGACCGGCATCATCCTGCCCAAGCGCAGCGCGGTTCACAACATTCTCAGCCAGCAATTGCACGACGTTAAGGTCGACAGCAAGATTGCGCGCCCGCGTGTCGAGATATGCCTGCAACGTCGGTTGGCCTATCTCCGTGGCCAGTTGCGTGGCCAGGGCTTCTTCAGAAGAGGTCGCGGGATCGTGCAAGTTCGCATACTGTTGCAGATACTTCCAAACCGGATAGGCCGCAAAAAAATTCTTTCCTTCGCCAAAATTCGGCACGCCCGTAGGCGCCAACCGCATAATGGTTCCAAAGGCGCTCGTGTACGCCGCCGGATTGATGGTGCGAATGTGGCGCAGCTCTCGCAAACGATTGATCGCGTCGGCATACGTGACGCCGGGCACGCGCGAAGCAACGAGCCCGCCATAGGCGAGCATGTCGGTTGACACCACATAGTCATTGGCTCTCCGGCGATCTCCGGTGTTCAGCCACGCAATGAGATCTTCAGGCCGGCCGGCGCGCAGATATCTGCCAAGCATCGGTTTGGGGGGCACGAGCATGCGTACGCCGGCAATGCGCGCCAGCATCTGCGGCAATTGGTAGGTAACGGGCCGGTCATCAAGCGGAACAAATGCAATCGACGGCGTTTGTGCCGCAGCGCATACCGGCGTGAGCACCAAGAGCGCGCAGAAAAGCGCCGCGATTTTCATCACGACGCTTTTCGACCGAATGAGGCGCGCTCCCGTGAAGCGAGCTAAGACTTGAATCCGTATAGGCCGTGGCCCTTCGGATTTGCGATAAACACCTTGTACGCATGGCGAATACCGAGCGACTGGGTGAAGATCACGTGAACCGGCGTGCCCGGCTTGAGATCCTTGGTTTGAATGGTTTGGCCGCTCGCGCCTTGGATGAATTTTGGCCATGCGAGGAACGACATATCCGACGGGACGCCGTCGATGCAATGAACGCGCACATTTGCCATCGATACATGCCGCACGTAACCGTGGCAGTCACGGTTCTTGCCGCCAGGCGGGGTGCCTTGTTGTGAGGCGCTGACTGGTAACAGCGCAGCAATCATCGCGGCGCCAATGAGCATGGGGGTAAAAATTTTCATAAAGACGCTCCTTCTTTGGAGTGTGTAACGTACCCCGAGCGGGCTACTCACAAACTCTTGCGTAAGGACCCTCCGCTATCGACCAGGCGCCGTCTGGCATTCACGGCATCCAGCTTACGCCGTTCCATAACCACGGCAACCTTCACGCTCCCTCCGGCTTGAAATAGAAGGGTCGCTGCTTCAGGTTCCGATACGGCGGCCAGCTGCATGACCAGTCGAATCGCGCGCTGCCGCAATTTTTGATTGGTTGCGACGACATCAACCATGAGATTGTCATACACTTTCCCCAGCCGCACCATGGTCGCCGTGGAGATTGTGTTGAGAAATAATTTTTGAGCGGTGCCGGCTTTGAGTCGCGTTGAACCCGTCAAGGGCTCCGGACCGGTTGCCAGCACGATACTCTGGTCGGCAACTGCGCTTACCTTGCTTTCCGGAGTGTTCGTAACCGCAATCGTCCAAGCGCCGCTGCTGGATGCCGTGATGAGCGCAGCAATCACGTACGGAGCGCTGCCGCTGGCAGAGAGGCCGATGACAACATCGTTCGGGCCCACGTGCTCGCGAAATTCATTGGCAGCAGCATCGCCGTTATCTTCTGCACCCTCAACCGCACGCGTGAGCGCCGCGGGTCCACCGGCAATATGCGCACACACAAGCTCCGGGGGGGTTCCGAAGGTCGGCGGCGCTTCCGATGCATCGAGAAATGCGAGACGGCCGCTCGTTCCTGCGCCAACATAATGAAGCCGCCCGCCCGCACGCAAACGCGCAGTAATGGTTTCAACGACCCCCGCTACAACGTCGCTCTGCTCGAGCACAGCATCGATCGCTTGCTGCTGTTCTTCGATTAGGAGCCGGACGAGTGGCGCTGTGTCCAATTCATCTAAACCGGCCGTTCGCGGATTGGCCGACTCGGTCAGGGGTAAAGGGCCGTCCATCATGATGGCAGCAATGCCTCCGCAGCAGCGAGTGCTCCGCGGTGCGGTTCAGCAGCGCGTTTAAGAATCTCAATTGACGGCAGGTCAGCTTGAAGACGCGTCTCCAAGACAAATGATAGCATGGAGTTTTCGCGCAGCAGTCCACCCGCTAAAACCAGCGGACACGCAACACCGGTGAGGCCGGCTTTTCTCGCCACGACTTTGACCAGATCGCTGAGTTCCAGAGCCGCGGACTGAACGAGTTTTTGCGCCGAACGCACGCCATTACTGGCCAACGTGATAACGGGTTGGGCAAGGGCTGCAAGCAGAGCGACGGGATGTTCTTTTCCGTAAACACGACGGACTAATTCCGGCGCGTCCTGGACGCCGAGACGGGACTCTACTTCGCGCGTGAGTTCGTCTGCAGCGGCGCGACCATCGTAGACGCGCAGGAGTAGCTTTGCTGCCGCAAGGCCCAGAGCAAATCCCGAGCCGTCGTCGCCGAGTAGAAAGCCAAAGCCGCCGGCACGGAATGATTCTTGCGATTCATTCTCCGCATACGCAATCGACCCAGTTCCCGCAATTAACACCATTGCAGCTCCCTCCGGCACACATGCGCGCACAGCGATGTGTGCATCGTCGGAAACGCGAACTTGGGCAGCCCGATAGTGGGTTGCGATCTGCGTTTCCAGTGCATGCGCAACCTCAGGGCGACCCGCTCCCGCGGCGCCGATATAGATGCTGGCCGGATTGTGCGCCGGGATGAGGGCTTCTATGGCCGCAATAATTCGGCGCGCGGCCTCATCCACGCCAAGGGCCGTTGCACTCGCACCCTGCGTCGTTTCGGCGGTACAAAAAACACCGTCTTTCGAATACGACGCGGTCGTTGAGGTGCCACCTGCATCCACGCCAACAGCTATCCCTTGCATTCGGCCTCCACTTCGGCCAAAAGCGCGGCCAGATTGTGCGGGACGATAGACCCTAAAACGGCGGGGCGCG
>JALYIF010000387.1 GCA_030775925.1 Vulcanimicrobiota bacterium
GCCCCGCACCATTCCGTATGCTGCCCATCGGCCCAATAGCCGGCCTCGGAATGCATGCGCCCGCCAACGCGATTCGACGCTTCATACAGCGTGGCTGGAACGCCGGCCTCGTGGAGCGTCATGGCAGCGGTTAGTCCGGCGATGCCCGCGCCGACGATCGCCACCCGCTCGCGCCCGCGCAACGCCGAACTGCATGAAGCAAGGCCCGGTGCCAGCAATGCAGCACCGGCCAATGCTGAACCGGACCTGATGAACGAAGCGCGTGACTGGCGCTGGAGTGCATGAAAGAGTGGCGACCGGGCCATAGATCCTCACTGCCTGTAGTGCGCGTGTAGATGCCTTCCTGCTAAGCCGCGACGCGTTGCTATTCCTATGGAGAGAAAAAACAAAAGGATGCCGATTTCTTGTAGAGAGACTCTAAAGGCTCCGTCCCTGGTTTCGTTGCACATGCATGCATGGCGCTAACAAACGTTCGGCATTTTGCCTTACCGATCGCGGGGCATATGGTGGCGACCAGCGCGTGCGAGCCGGTTCACAATCCCTTTTCCGGCGCGGTGGAAGCCACAATCGGCGTGGCGACGCAGGCCGATATGGACGACGCAATTGCGGCGGCAGTGCATGGCTTTCAGGCCAGCCGGTTGCGGCCCGCCTTCCAACGCAAATCGATCCTGAGCGGGATCGCCGCCGGCCTGGAGCGACGGCGATCCGAATTCGTGGAAATGATGGTAACCGAATCGGGTAAGCCGCGGCGATTTGCACACATTGAGGTGGATCGGGCCATCGCAACCTTCACATTGGCAGCCGAGGAGACGACGCGGATGACGGGGGAGTATCTGCCGCTCGACTTGTCGGCTGCCACAGCTTCATACTCCGCGTTGGTTACACGCTTTCCGATCGGCGTTATCGGCGCGATTGCCCCGTTTAATTTCCCGCTCAACCTGGTAGCTCACAAGCTGGCGCCCGCAATTGCGGTTGGAAACACAATGGTCCTCAAACCACCGCCCCAAGCGCCGCTGACATCCATACTTCTGGCGGACCTTTGCTACGATGCAGGCTTACCGCGCGAGGAGTTCTCCGTTGTTCATTGCCCGGTTGCCGTCGCGGAGTCGCTCGCCACGGACGCGCGAATAGCGATGTTGTCATTTACGGGATCAGCCGGCGTCGGCTGGCATTTAAAGGCGGTCGCGGGTAAGAAACGTGTTGTCTTGGAGCTCGGAGGAAATGCCGCAGCCATCGTAGCCAGCGACGCAGATATCCCATGGGCCGCAAAGCGTTGTGCCTTGGGAGCATTCGCACAAAGCGGGCAAGTTTGCATTTCCGTGCAACGCATCATAGTCGAGGAGCCGGTATGGGAACGGTTTGTCGAGGCATTCATACAGGAAACGAAGATGCTCGTAATTGGAGATCCGAGCAATCCCGACACCATGATTGGGCCGATGATCGATGAACAAAGCGCGCGGCGCGTCATCGCATGGGTCGAAGAAGCGCTTGCGGACGGGGCTCGAGCGGTTGTGAAAGGCTGGTCCAAAGGAACGATTATCGCGCCGTGGATCATAACCAATACTCACCCATCCATGAAGATCGAGTGCGAGGAAGTCTTCGGGCCGGTGGCCACGCTTACCAAGGTAGCCGATCTTTCCGAAGCGATCGTACTTGCAAACAACTCGCGTTACGGCCTGCAAGCCGGCGTCTTCACACGCGCGCTAGGAACGGCGTTTCGCGCCTACGCGGAGCTCGAAGTTGGCGGCGTCATTATCGACGATTATCCAACGTTCCGAGTTGATAATTTCCCCTATGGCGGCATCAAAGACAGCGGACTAGGACGCGAAGGCGTTGCCTATGCTATGGATGAGATGACCGAACTGCGCACATTGGTAATGAACCATCGATGAATGCCGTGCTCCGAAGATTGTTTGCGCGTCAGCCGCTGGCGTGGAGTTCGTCGGAATCCGATGGAGCACCCAAACTCCGGCGGGCACTGGGCTGGCCGGCACTCATGTGCATCGGCCTGGGAACGATGCTGGGCGGCATCTTTCCAACCATTGGTGCGGGAGCGCATATTGCCGGACCCGGGGTTGTTCTATCGTTTCTTATTTCGGGCGGAATCTGCGTGTGCGTGGCGCTCTGCTACGCAGAATTTGCTTCGATGGTGCCCGTGGCAGGCAGTGCTTATACATACGCCTACGCGACGCTCGGCGAAGTCGTTGCTTGGGTGATCGGGTGGGATCTCATTCTGGAATACGGGGTGAGCGCCGCACCAGTCGCGTCCTCGTTCTCTTCGTATGCACAAGGCCTCTTGCAAAGCGCGAACATTACGGTCCCGGCTTGGGCGGCTACAGCAAATGTCAACGCCGCGCATACACAGATCGATGTCATCGCGGCGATCACGGTTTTGGGCGTCTCCGCATTGCTTTCTCTTGGCATTCGAGAATCCTCACGAGTCAACGCAGTGTTTGTCATCCTGCAAATTCTTTCGATGCTGGTTTTCTTGGCTGTCGCTGCACCGTTTGTAAGAGCCCAACATTTTACTCCGTTCAGTCCGGCGGGTTTTTCTGGGATTCTCGCGGGAACATCGCTCGTATTCTTTGCCTACATTGGTTTCGATACCGTGACGGTAGCGTCCGAGGAAGCACGCAATCCGCACCGGGACGTTCCCATCGGGA
The DNA here is from genome assembly GCA_030775925.1 of Vulcanimicrobiota bacterium. Classification (GTDB taxonomy): domain Bacteria; phylum Vulcanimicrobiota; class Vulcanimicrobiia; order Vulcanimicrobiales; family Vulcanimicrobiaceae; genus JACRUB01. The sequence goes on from JALYIF010000387.1 coordinate 2,664, forward strand.
TTCTCGCCTCGCTCGTTATCGGTTCGCTGCTCTACGTCGCGCTTACGTTCGTTGCGGTCGGCGTGATGGATTGGAGGAAACTTAGCGACGGGGCAGCGTTGCTTGATGCCATCAAGAGCACGACCCACAATCAATGGATTATTGCCATTGTTGGATTCGGGGGTGTCGCCGGCAACCTCACGGTCATGCTAACCTCGCTGCTTGGTCAGAGCCGAATCTTCTACGTGATGTCGCGCGACCGCATGCTTCCGCCATTCGTCGCGGCAATCCATCCGCGTTTTCGAACACCCTCGCGAATGACCATGATTACGGGCGTTGTGGTTGCGATTCTCGCTGCCGCCGTCCCGCTCGACTTCTTGCTAAAACTTGTCAATATCGGTACGTTGTCGGCTTTCACAATCGTCTGCGCTGGGATACTTATTTTGCGCTATATCAATCCAGAAGCCGAGCGGCCATTCCGCGCGCCGTTCGGCGTTTTCTTTGCCGCTGCTGGAACGCTCGCATGTCTTGTCACGATGATCGGCCTCGGACCGGCCACCTGGCTGCGCTTCGTTCTCTGGTTTGCGGTGGGATTGGTCGCGTATTTTGTTTACGGATATCGTAAATCGCGACTCCGAACCGGCGAAGCGCCACAGCCCAAAGCCGACACCTGAACGTACGAGACTCTTTACTCAACTACAATCTCCATAAGGCACGACTATGAAACTCCTCGGTAAGATCTCAAACGCTGACCGCGCCAAGAAACATCTGTTTGCCGCGCAAGCAACGTACTATGATAAGCCCTTGACCATCGTGAGCGGCGAAGGCACCCGCGTTCGCGATGACGAGGGAGCGGAGTATCTCGATGCGTTCGCTGGCATTGCGACCAATACGGTTGGGTACGGCAACACCGAGGTAGCCCAAGCCGTCGGCGCGCAAGCCAAGAAGCTCATGCACGTCTCAACGTTATACCTTACCGAAGAACAGTTGGATTTTGCCGAAAAAGTTGCCGATGTCGCACCCGATGGCATGACAAAATCGTTCGTCACAAATTCCGGTTCCGAAGCCAACGAGATGGCCGCCGTCGTGGCTCGCACGTCGCAAAAATCTCCCGACTTTGTGGCTCTCGAACATGCCTACCATGGACGCACGCTCTACACCGTTGCTATGGCGGGCCAAAGCAACTGGCGCAACATCGGGCCAGGATTTCCCAACGTTGCCTTTGCGCCAAACCCCTATTGCTACCGGTGCCCGTTGAACCTGGAATATCCGTCTTGCGAAATTGCATGCGCTAAAGCCGCGAAGCGTGTTATCGAGACACAGACCAACGGCGCGCCTGCTGCCATGATCGCGGAGACAATTGCTGGAGTCGGCGGCATGATCACACCGCCAGCGGAATACTTTCAAGTCTTGCAAGAAACCCTCAAGCCGTTCGGCACGTTGCTTATCGCTGATGAAGTCCAAACGGGATGGGGACGCCTCGGAGATGGCATGTTCGGCATGGTCGCAACGTACAAGACGATTCCTGACATCATTACGTCAGCAAAAGGCTTAGGCAGCGGCATCCCAATTGGTATCGTCATTACGCGCCCAGAGCTTGCAGATGCGTTTAAAGGACCGCACATCAATACGTTCGGCGGCAATCCGCTTTCTACAAAAGCGGCAACGGTTACAATTGAGTATATCGAAAAGCACCACATAATCGAAAGCGCAAAACGCCAAGGCGAGCGCCTTTTGGCCGGCCTACGTGACCTCCAGACGCGCTACGACATCATCGGCGAAGTTCGCGGTCACGGTCTTATGCTCGGCATCGAACTGGTCACCGATCGTAAATCCAAGGGCTACAATTCGCAGGCGGCCAACCAGATGCTCGAAGAGATGCGCAAACGCGGCGTGTTGATTGGGAAAGGCGGCCGTTTCGGAAACATCCTGCGCGTGCAGCCGCCACTGATCTTCGACTCCACCGATGCAGAAATTTTCCTCAAAGCATTTACCGCCGCAATTGCAGCCGTCGTTGGCTAGGGCCGGCGCCTCAGCTGATCTGCTTGGGTCGAATTCTGCGATAGACCTTGCGTGCGAGGATGATCAGCACGATGGTAAGCACAATTGCCAGCACCGCAGCGGCAACGGGTGAAAGAAATGCCAGAATAAGCGTACCGACGGTACCGGTATCCTCAATCGTACTTAAGACGGGATTTCCAATACCGGCGGTGCCCGCAGTCGACGCTGCACGCGCCCCCGCGACCGCACCGTGAATGCCGAGTGCATTGAGTGCACCGATCACCATTAAGATCACAAGTTGTTCGTGGCTCTGCGCATGCACGGAACCGCCGACTAAGACGGCGGCGGCTGCCGGCTTTGTTACCGCTTGCAAGACGTGCATCGCATGATCGACCAGCGGAATCTTGTCGGCAAGCATCTCAAGGCCGGCCACACCGATGAGAATCCACATCGTGAGAGCGCCGCCCAACCACGCAAACGCTTCCGGTGTATGAACCCAGCCATTGTGAACGGCAATCGAGAGCGCCGCCAGTGGCAACAGCGCTCGAATGCCCGCCGTGCTGGTCAGGGCATAAGCGAGCGCGTACTGCGAAACCGAATCCATGGTGCTAGTATATCTCCAATCCCGCGAGAAGTTCCAGCCGCGAGCGAGTGTCCGGCTGAGCTCCGCCTGCCCTGACCCTTCGACAGGCTCAGGGTGACACTATTGCGCTCAGGGTGACACTATTGCGCTCAGGGTGAC
>JALYIF010000388.1 GCA_030775925.1 Vulcanimicrobiota bacterium
GATCAATGCCGAAGATCCCGAACACAATTTTGCGCCGGCCGCCGGCACGCTCACCAGTGTCGTCTTCCCGGGGGGACCGGGTATTCGGGTCGACACCCATGTGCACGGCGGTGCACAGATTCCACCATTCTACGATTCGATGCTCGCGAAGATTGTCGCATTTGCCGACACGCGCGAACATGCGATTGCGCGCATGGAGCGTGCATTGCGTGAAACCGTAATCGAAGGCGTGAGTACCACCATCCAGCAATGCCTCGAAATCCTCGCCACCGAACAGTTTCGCGCCGGGACGTACGACATCGGCTTCTTGCCGTCGCTCCTACGCACACCCGTCGCCTCATAGGAGCGCTACCGACTTATGCCTACCCGCCGCATGGCGCGCGAACTTGCCCTACAAGCCCTCTTCAGTGTTGAAGTTGGGCATCGCGAGCCGGCCGACGTGCTGGAAGAGACGTTCGCGCACGCGGGCAGCAACAGCGCCCAGCGCACGTTTATTAAAGACTTGGTTTTCGGCACGCTCGAACACGGTGAGCAGAGCGATGAGGAAGTGATTCCATTGCTGCAAGGCTGGACCATCGAACGTTTACCGACGATCGACCGTTTGCTCTTACGCATGGCTATGTTTGAGATTCGGCATCGTCCCGAGACGCCCAGGCCCGTGGTGATTAACGAGGCCGTCGAATTGGCAAAGAAATTTTCAACCGAAAATTCGGGCCGTTTTGTAAACGGCGTCCTATCATCGGCCACCAATCACGCTGTAGCAAAGAGTCATGGTTAAAAAAGTAACGCGCAAGCGCAAGAAGGCTCCGGCGCCAGGATGGTGGCGGGTGCTGCGCGTTGTGCTGGTTGTGGGACTGTTCATGATCTTATTTGCGGCGGGAACGATTGCGGGCGTGATCGGTTCGTATTCTAAGAACCTGCCCGACATTAACCGCATGGCGGACTATCAGCCGGAGCGTTCGACGCGCGTCTACGCGCGTGACGGAACGCTGGTTGCAAACCTGTATCGTCAGAATCGTGTTTGGCAGCCGATCGATAAAATTCCGCAAATGGTTCGCAACGCGTTTATCGCAACGGAAGATCAGCATTTCTACCAGCATCACGGTGTCGACTTTGGCGGTATCGCCCGCGCGGCGCTTGCTGACTATCAGAAAAAATCCATTCAAGGCGCTTCCACGATTACGCAGCAGTTGGCGCGCGCGTTGTTTCTATCAAACGAGCGGTCAATCTCGCGCAAAATTCAAGAAGCGCTGCTGGCCATGGAAATCGAGCGCTATTATACGAAGGATGAGATCCTCGAGCGGTATCTCAACCTGGTCTACTTTGGCTCGCAGGCGTACGGTGTAGAAGCCGCTTCGCACACGTACTTTGGAAAGAGCGTATCGAAACTCTCAATTGGACAAGCGGCGTTAATTGCCGGGCTGCCTGCTGCGCCATCGGACTATTCGCCGTATGTGAATTTGGAACACGCAAAAGAGCGCCAACGGCACGTGCTCGATCGCATGGCGGCGGCCGGCTATATTACGCAAGCCGAAGCCAATCATCAGTACAACATGAAGTTGGGACTGGTCGGCGAGCGTCAGCAAGGGCTGCAAGGCTATCTGTATCCGTATTTCACCACCTTCGCGGTTGACCAACTTGAAAAAGAATTCGGCACGCAGGCTACCTACGAGGGCGGTTTGCAAGTCTATACGACGCTCGATCCGCACTTGCAGAAGATTGCTCAAGATGCCGTCGATTGGGGCGTTTCGCACGCGGAATCCGAAGGCATCGGCGCGCATCAAGCGGCGCTTGTTAGCATTCGGCCCTCAACGGGCGAAATTGTGGCGATGGTCGGCGGCGCTGGTGGTTTCTCGCTCAAAAATCAATTCAACCGCGCCTGGCAAGCACATCGCCAGCCCGGTTCGTCGTTTAAGGTTTATGTGTATACCGCTGCAATCGATAGTGGCATGCCGCCTTCAACAATTGTTGAGGATACGCCGGTAGATTATCCGATGGGCGACGGAACGCGCTGGGCGCCGGAAGACGACGATCACCGCTTTATGGGTGCCATTACGCTGCGTACGGCCCTAGCACAGTCGCGCAACGTTGTCGCAGTGAAGCTTGCGCAGCAAATTGGTCTGGATCGCGTGATTGCCTACGCGCAGCGCATGGGTGTGCGTGCGAAGTTGGAGGCCAACCTTTCGCTTGCGCTAGGCACGTCGGTGGTGACGCCGCTCGATCAAGCCAGCGGCTTTTCGACGCTTGCCAATCAAGGAATTCACGTCGATCCATCCCCGTTCCGCATCGTCAAGGATTCACTCGGCACGCCCATTCTAGACAACCTCTACCCGCAACAGAACGAAGTACTAAGCGCCGGCACTGCTTACATTATGGACACCATGCTGGAGAGCGTGATTCAAGAAGGCACCGGTTATCCCAATGCCGATATCGGACGGCCCGCGGGCGGCAAGACCGGTACGACCACGAATTTTCGCGATGCATGGTTCGTGGGCTTCACGCCGGACCTGGTGACTGCGGTTTGGCTGGGGAACGATGACTATTCGCGGATGAATGAATCGTACGGCGGAAATATTCCGGCGCGTACCTGGGCGCGTTTCATGCGCGCGGCTCTTGAGAAGACTGCCAAGCACGAGTTCCCATTCCCCAGCGGCGAAGTGGT
>JALYIF010000389.1 GCA_030775925.1 Vulcanimicrobiota bacterium
ACTCAAGCACCTTGCCGCAAATGGGGTAGTCGCGCGCAAGTCCTTGCAAAACTTCAACGCCGGTGCTCCACCCAGTTTTGTTCTTCTTACCGCTGGGGATGCACAGTTTCTCGAAGAGGATAACGCCCAGTTGCTGTGGCGAGCCGATGTTGAACTCTTCGCCCGCGAAGTCAAAAATGTTTTTCTGCAAACGTCCAATGGATTCGTCGATTTCTTTTGAGAGCTGATCGAGTTCGCGCGGATCGACCGCAATGCCGCGCCGTTCCATCTTTGACAAAATTGCGGCCAGCGGCACTTCGGTCTCTTCGTACAGTTGCAGTTGCCCATGCGTTGCCAAACGCTCGCGTTCGTTACTCACCAGTTGTAAGGTGGCGTCGGCGTAGGCCGCAACATCTTCAGGCACAGCCCGGTCGAGAATCTCCGCCGCCGCGTCCGACATGCTCGAAAACGAACGCGACGGATTCAGCAGATGTGCCCCGATCATCGGGTCGTCATTGAAAGTACGTACGCGAAATCCGTGGCGGTCCAATTCGGTAAGGATGCCCTTGGTATCGTATCCAACGAGTTGTTGCGACCCACGCCAGAGGTCGGCGAAAGCTGAGCGAACGGGTTCGTGATCGAGCGCCGAGATCAAAAACCCGATACCGTTGCCAGGTGCCCCGGAAAGTCCAATTTCTCCACCACCGCGAAGCGCGACGGAAACTACCGCGCTCGTGCTTAACTCCCGAATTTCCGTTGCGAGGCGTGCATAGTCGGGGGGATCGACCGCGGAGATAAAGGTGCGCCAATTGCCCTTAAGCGTCTCATCGTTTGCAAAGAGCGGCATTTCAACGGGGACATCGAGTTTGGCAAGCAAGGTTTTAAATTCAAGCTCACTGTAAAGCTTATACAGTGCCGCATTCTCCGGAGGCGCGTACAAGCTCGCGTCCCAGTCGACATCGAGGTCGAGGTCAGCGCGTACGACCGACACGTCGCGGCACGTGCGTGCTTGCGCTCCGAACTCCGTAATTAACTTTTCGAGCTTCGGAGTTCCGGCCATCGCCGGTTGGGCGAGCAAAGTATCCAGAGATCCAGCGGCCTTAATGAGTTTTATCGCGGTTTTTTCGCCGACCCCCGGAATGCCGGGCAGATTATCGGAAGGGTCACCTTTGAGACCGCGATAGTCCGGCAGTTGCGAAGGATCGAGATCAAATCGCTCCCGTACGGCCGCCACATCGTAGCGCCCCAAATCGGTGATGCCGCGTCGCGTTACAAGCACTGTGGTCCGTTCGTCGACCGTTTGCAGCAAATCGAGATCGCCCGTTACCACTAACGTATGTTGCTGCGCGCGCTCCGCACGTCGCGCGAGAGTTGCGATGACATCATCCGCTTCTTGGCCCGCGAGCTCCATGATTGGAATGCCGTAAATATCCAGTACTTGTCGCACGAGCGCAAATTGGCCACGCAAATCCTCGGGCATTTCGGTGCGATTTGCTTTGTATTGCGCGAAAAGATCCACGCGCGCTTGCGCCATGCCTTTATCGAAACAGGCAATGACGTGCGTGGGTTTTTCATCGTTGATGAGCTTGTTCAGCATCATCGTAAACCCGTAGGCGGCGTGGATGGGCATGCCTTTGGTTGTCGTGAGTGTCGGCAAAGCGAAGTATGCCCGATACACCAGGCCATAGGTGTCGAGCAGCATGAGCGTCGCGCTCTCGGGTTTAGGTACCGCGCTTTGGGTGAGCACTACCGGACCGTGACCGGCGTTGTGCTCGCGGCGATGTGTCCGTCCGCTCCAAATTCTAAGATCGAGAGGGTGTAGGACCCGGCCGTAAGGGGCATCGGGATTTGAATGTTTCCAAGTGATGATTGCTGCAGCGACCAGTAGACGTTCTGGCTGCCAGCATCCGCGATGCTTACATCTTCAGGTCGCGCTGAAGCGCCGCGATCGAAGGTGAGCGTTGAGGCGTGCGCAGGTGCGGCGTCAACCCAAGCATGCCACTCCGCTCTTTGCGGCGCGGTGTCTTGCGAGGCTGCCTCACCGATGGAGAGCAAGCCGGGCGCGCCATCAAAGCGCGCGGATCCGGACGGAACACCAGAGCTCATTCGAACGATGATGGTTCTGTCCGCAGACTTAGCTTCATCTATTTTCAGCAGCGCATGGGCTCCGGGCGCAAAGTGATCCCCATCGAGGTGCATGGAGATTGATTGCGGCCGGCCCGCGCCGAGCAGCGCTACGGGAATCGCGTTCCACCTTAACTGGCCATCCCGCACAAAGGCCGCGCCCACTTGCAAGGATCCCGGAGCGTTGCGGGCGCTAAAGCTTGTCACTGCGCGGGCATCGTGCACCCCGACAACTGCGGTATCGATTCCCGATGGACTTTCGTAGGTGAGCAGTGCGTCGCCGGCCGCTCCGCTGGCTGCGGCCGACACGCCGACGCGTTCGTGAGCGGCGTAGGTTTTACGGTCCACGCTCACGTTTACGTCCTCGCTGCGGCTGCCGTTTGTGGCCGCAAGAGCCTGGGGAACCACTTGCACTTCTTGGGCATCCATCGCATCGCCATCCGCGGCCGTTGCGCGCGCAATAATGAGATTGGAGCCCAATTCGGGCGTATTAAAAACCGCTCGCGCCCGCCCGTTCCCGTCGAGCGTCAATTGCTGCTCTTGCGCTGAGGTACCGTGCATGAGTTGCACGCGCACCGGCAGATGCGCTGCCGCCTTATCGTCTGCAATCTCAGAACCAAAAACCTCGAAAGCGACCGGATCACCCAGCGATTGCGAGGAGCGATCGAGTTGCACGTGTAGCGCAATGCTCGCGGCCGGGACCAGAACGCGCGCGGATGCGGTTGCTCCCTCGGAGGAAACGCGCACGCCATAGGTTGATGACAATCCGTCACTGGGACGCGCGATTGCCACGCGAGCCGAACCATCTGTTGTTGTGAGCGCGGTTTGGAATAGCACTTTGGTTATGCCCCACTCCGAACTAACGGGAGCGCCAGCAACGGCGATGTGCGGTGAACGCACCACCGTTACTGATACGGGGATATTTGAAACGGGCACGCCGTTTCGGCTCGCGCGCACCACGATCGGCACATCATCTTTTGGCGCGCAAGGGCCTGCGCACTCGGCGGCAACCGTTAGGGACATTCCGCCGGCATTTGCTTCAACATGTAAGGCAGCCCCGGCAGTTGCCGTGCCTACTGTCATTAAAACCGAATAATCATCCGCCACCGCATCGGGTGGTATGTGAAATGTTGCAACGAACGCCCCGGCTTGATCTAGATGCACGTGCTGCTCACCAATCGGCACACCGCGCCGTCGAATGCTTACAACGGCATCGCCGGAACTAACCTTAAATACCCCGTTGCCGCGAACACGCGCAAAACCGATAACGCGCACATCCTCGCCTGCGTGAACGACGGCCGAATCCAAAACAACGCCGGCAACCGCGAACGGCATCGGGGCTTGGGGTAGAAAGGAAAGAAACGCTTTGCTCTGGGCATATTCGGCCATCGCAAAAATAGGCCGCGTTTGGTTTTGCCATACGATCAATCCGTGAGTGTCGGTGAAGCGAACATCAAACCGGTTATGCACTAAGAACGCAACCCGCATGTGGGGGAGCGCCCGGCCGGTTCCAAGATCCGCTCCGTACAAAATTAGGTCACTGCCCGACTGCTTGGAGAGCAACCCAATGCGCGTGCGGTTGATCCACACTTGCTCTGCGACACTATTGCGGCGTGCCTCTACAACGAAGAAGCCCTCGCGCTGCCCCAAGGGGACCTCGATCTCATTTGAGGCGAACCGGTAGCCACCAGCCGGCGTATAGCGCCACCTGGCAATCGCCTTTGCACGGCTGGTATCGATCGTACGCGGCCGGGCGTTCGTGCCCGCGACGATGACATCGGCCGGGTCAGCCGCAAACACGGCAAACTCGACCGGGGCGCTCGAGTAGGTGTCGAGGCGAACCGAACTTTGTTTCCACGGAACGCTTGAGTCGCGCGCAAAGAGGGCAAAATAGCTATCCCACTTATGCAAATCAGGCAACGGGCGAGCCGCCCGCGCGGGATCCGCGCTCAAGAGCACACACAAGCACAGCAGCGCTGCGGCAATCCTGAGCATAGCGGCACGCTGTTCGGGAAGCCCGCGGCGCCCCCCTCGGTCCAGCTGCCAGGGCCCACCATCTGCTTCTCGAAGGGGCGCTGACGTGGACGAACAACCCTCGCCGGGGAACCACACCTTCACCCGGTGCCGTTACTGCGGCAGTAATGAACAGGACGCAGCGCAGAATACTGCACGCCAGCAACCCGCGGTTTTTCAGGTCGTCGTGGCCTGTGCATCCTGCGGGCGCGCGTTCGCGGCCATCTCACGTAATTAGTAATTAAAGGACCTATGAAGATTTTCTCCATGCGCGCTGCGGCGCTCGCCCTTATTTGCCTGTGGCTTGTGCCGGGCACAAGCTTTTCGGCGCAGCCAATCAACCATAGTAAGCCGCGCCCACTGCCGACCCCACGCCTGCCGAATGTCCCGCTCCACACCGAGTTTGTGGTCCAGGTCAACCACATGGGACAAATTGTGCGCGTCCGCTCCGGCAAAGAGTGCTCCTATCCATCGTTTAACGCGCAGACCTACGGCAACGTCCTGCAAATGTTTGTCCGCCATCCCGATGGGACGGCGACCGTCGGCTTGTATCGCGTAAAATACGATTACAATCCACAAACTAAAAGTGTGCACCGTGGCGTGGAATTGCTTAGCGCTGGTGGCGATTGGGGCGACGAGCAGGGCGCAGCCAATCAAATGATGGAGCTCGACCGCAAAAATCGCGCCAAGCATCTCGCTCTCCCGGGATTTGATAAGATGAGGCAGCCGACACCCTCTCCCAAGCCTCACTAGCAGGTAAGATGGATTGGTGGCTTGCCAATCGAGGCGAGGCCGAACGTACCCAAGATCGAGACATCGAACGGAGCTGCACCTCCAAAGACGCCTACGAGTCAGAGGAACATGCTAGGGCTGTTGCCGCAATGAACGGGATGGCTGACGCCCTTCATACCTACCGGTGTATGTATTGCCAGAGCTGGCACCTCACCAAACAGAAGCCGCAGACCTGATATGCGATTTGTTACCTACGTCGATCCGTGGGGCAATAAGCGCGCGGGTTTCATGGAGTCCGATCGAGTCGTACCGCTCGATTGTGAATCGCTGCTTGAAGTCGTGGGATTCGATCCCGATCAAAGCAGTTTATTCGCCATCTACGCGGCGAGCAAAAATGAAGATTACCACCTCAGCGATGTCCAACTCTGTGCGCCGCTCGTTCCGCAGAAAAACGTCTTCTGCGTTGGCCGCAATTATCTCGAACACGCGAAAGAAGGCGCGCGCGCCGCGGGCAAAGACCTGAACTTACCCGATGTACCAACGTTCTTTACCAAAGCTCCGACGGCGGTATCTGATCCCAACTCGACGCTCACGTTTTCGTCGAAGATTTCTAGTCAATACGATTGGGAAGCCGAGCTTGGGGTCGTGATCGGGCGTCACGCGCGCGATGTCTCCGAGGCAGAAGCGTTGGACTACGTTTTTGGATACACGTGTCTCAATGACATCACGGCACGCGATTTACAACGCGCGCACCATCAATGGTTTAAAGGCAAAAGCCTCGATCAGAGCTGCCCGCTCGGGCCCTGGATTATCACCCCGGATGAAGTGGGGGATCCGCAAAACCTCACTATTGAATTGCGCATTAATGGACAAACCAAACAGTCAGGGTCCACCTCCTCGATGATCTTCTCGATCGCGCGGATTATCGCCGAACTTTCCAAAGGAATGACGCTGGAACCGGGCGACATTATCGCCACGGGCACGCCGGAGGGCGTGGGCTTTGCGCGCACACCGCCGGAGTTCTTCAAGGACGGCGATACCGTCGAGGTCGAGATTGAAAAGATCGGTATCCTTAAGAATACGATTTCGATAAGCTAAAGCGATACCGGTTCTTAACGTACCCCAATGAAACATGGCACAAAACCCGCTCGTATATCGTTATAGAAGTACAGAGACGGTGCTCTAGCGATCGAAGCCTTCCGCGGTAAGTTCCTTCGGTGCTCGCACCCATCTGTATGAAGAGCAAGATGACCTCGTACGGCCTGCGTGCAATGCTGTGCGATGGTAATAATTGGTACGGTGCTTTCTATCGCCGTAGGCCTCATGTTCATCCTGATCGGAACCGCCGCGCTTGCCCAACCGGCGATTCTGTCACATCTCTACGGACTCTACGTGCACGAGCGCAACGGGCGTGGCTTCGTTCGCGCAACGGGCGCTCGCGATGTGGCTTTTGGCGTGCTCATCATCGCGTTTGTGTTTCTCTACCCGGGCGCACTTGTCGTAACACTCGGCGTAGGCGCATGCCTAGGACTTGCAGACTTACTCATTGTTTGGTCGGGGAATGGCCGCTTTGAACCCCTGCTGTGGACGCATGTAATCGGATTCCTTGGCGTGGCGCTAATTGCGACTATTGTAGGGATAGGCAATCTTTCACGCTAACCACGCGCCATGAATGTCGTGGTTGTACGCGAGGCACCCGGCGAAGCGCGGGTAGCTCTTGTTCCTGAAACTGTTGGCCGCTTGGCCAAAGCCGGAATTTCGGTCTCTGTTGAGCACAACGCCGGCCATGGTGCGGCGTTTAGCGATAAACTCTACCAAGACGCGGGCGCTACGGTTGGCTCGGACAAAGCGGCTTTGCTCAAGCAAGCAGACGTCCTCGTAAAAGTAGGGCGCCCGACTTCTGAAGAGATCCGCGAACTGCGCTCCGGTGCGGCCGTCATCAGCCTGCTTGCACCTCTGGGCGATCCCGAATACGTCCGCGAACTTGCGCAAAGTAACGTCACGGCACTTTCGATGGACGCGATTCCGCGCATTACGCGCGCACAATCGATGGACGCCCTCTCCTCGCAAAGCAACATTGCCGGATACAAAGCGGTGCTCATTGCCGCGACGTGGCTGCCAAAATTCTTTCCCATGCTAACCACGGCGGCCGGTACGATTCCGCCCGCGAAAGCCCTCATTCTGGGTGCGGGCGTTGCGGGGCTCCAAGCGATTGCAACGGCACGACGCCTAGGCGCGGTTGTTTCAGCCTACGATACGCGTGCCGTAGTGAAAGAACAGGTACAGAGCTTAGGCGCAAAATTTTTAGAGATCGACGTCGGCGGTGATGCTGAAGGCGCGGGCGGATACGCAAAAGAGCTGACACCCGAGCAGATTGAGACGCAGCGCAAATTCATGGTGCAACATATCGGCGATTCCGATGTGGTGATTACGACGGCGCTCGTACCCGGACGCCGGGCCCCCTTACTCATCACCGAGGAAGCCGTGAAAGCAATGCGCCAAGGATCCGTGATCGTTGACCTCGCCGCGGAAGCCGGCGGCAATTGCGCGGTTACAAAGCCCGGCGAAACCGTTGTGGTGCACGGCGTGACGATTGTAGGCATCACCAATGTGCCCGGGACGATGCCCTATCATGCAAGTCAATTATATTCACGCAACGTTTTCACGTTGCTCCAGCACCTTACCAAGGATGCGACGTTGCATTTGGACTTTACTGATGAGATCACCAAAGGCACGACACTAACCCACGAAGGCAAAGTTTTGCACGAACCCACGCTTGCTGCACTGCAGACGGGAGCCCCATCGTAATGGAGCATCTGATTGTCCAACTGACGATCTTTATTCTGGCGGTTTTTGTCGGATTTGAAGTCATCTCAAAAGTTCCTACGACACTGCACACGCCGCTGATGTCGGCCACCAACGCCATTCATGGCATCGTCTTGGTCGGGGCGTTGCTGATTGCCGGAGCCGCAGTGCCACCGCTGGGCGTAGCGCTCTCGATCCTTGCCGTGACACTGGCGACCATTAATGTCGTCGGCGGATTCGTGGTAACCGAACGAATGTTGCAAATGTTTAAGCCGCGCACAACGGTGAAGAAATGACGGAGGCCGCAACCACACCCTGGCTCGATCTCGCCTATCTTGTGACAGGCGTTCTTTTTATTCTTGGCTTACGCTATTTAAGTTCACCCGCGACGGCGCGCCTCGGAAATCGCATCGCGGCGGTCGGGATGGCCATCGGGTTGATCGCCACGCTCGTTGGTGCTGGCATGGTCACGTGGTGGGTGATCGTCGTTGGGATCGTGCTTGGAACGGTCATCGGTGGCTTCTCGGCGATGCGCGTGAAGATGACGGCAATGCCGCAGATGGTTGCGCTCTTTAACGGAGCTGGGGGAGGCGCGGCCGCGCTGGTTTCAAGCGCGGAGTTTATGTATGCGCAACATGCCGGAACGGCGCTCGGCTACGACGTTTCGGTAACCATTGTGCTCAGTGCAATTATCGGGGCGCTTAGTTTTGCCGGCAGTATTATCGCATTTCTAAAATTACAAGAACTCATGACCGGCCGGCCGATTACGTATCCAGCGCAACAGGTCGTCAATGGCTTCATTTTGCTGCTGGTGATCGCCGGCGGCGTTGCCCTGATCGTTACTGGCGGCGTGATCGCTCCGCTCCTTGGACTCGCAATCTCCGGCGGCGTGCTTGTATTTGTAGGCATGCTCGTGCTCGCGCTCGCGCTCGGCGTGCTGTTTGTCTTACCGATCGGCGGCGCCGATATGCCCGTGATCATTTCACTGCTGAATTCATTTACGGGCCTTGCGGTAGCACTCACCGGACTTGCCCTGGGCAACAACGTCCTGATCATCAGCGGCGCGCTCGTTGGCGCTTCTGGAACATTGCTTACCATTCTCATGGGTAAGGCGATGAATCGATCGCTTACCAACGTGCTGTTTGGTGCCTTCGGTGCGGTGAGCAAGGACACAGCCGAGGCAGCGGGTTCTGGCGGACCTCAAAATGTCCGCAGTGCGACGGTCGATGACGTCGCGACCATGCTTGCGTATGCGCGACAGGTTATTGTTGTTCCGGGTTACGGCATGGCCGTGGCGCAGGCGCAGCACAGCGTGCGCGAGCTCGCAGATCAGCTGGAGAAAAAAGGGGTCGAGGTCAAGTATGCGATCCATCCGGTCGCGGGTCGCATGCCCGGCCATATGAACGTCTTGCTTGCCGAAGCGAACGTCCCGTATCCCGCTCTCTACGACATGGACGACATCAATCCGGAATTTCCGCGAACGGATGTGGCACTCATCATCGGGGCGAACGACGTTACCAATCCGGCCGCGCGCAACGTAACGAGTTCGCCGATTTATGGGATGCCGATTTTGGATGTCGACAAAGCGGGAAGCATCGTCGTACTCAAGCGCAGCATGCGCTCGGGATTTGCCGGCATCGACAATCCGCTCTATGAAGACCCCAAAACCGTGATGCTGTTCGGCGATGCCAAAGCCTCCGTCGACGGGCTCGTCTCCGCAGTAAAAGCGCTTTAGGACGCGCCGCTAATGAAGCATGCCCCCGCCCTGATGAAGTTGCGGATCAAGGGCAAACATCGTGAAAATCAGCACGAAGAGGAAGATCAAGCCAAGGGCAATCAAACATCCGAGTCGCACCCGGTTCGGAGTTTTTGACATCCTCGTTATAGTACACCATGATGCCGCTTTACAGCCTGCGCAACTCAATTGGACTTCGTGGAGCAGCCATCGGCGGCATCGCCTTCCTGGCGGTGGCGATGTCCACGAAACATTAAACCGCAGGCCAAGTAAAACAGTCTAGCGTCCTGCTTTCTTTGTAGCTAGGAGTTTTCGTGTATCACTATTTGCGCGCTGCCGCCGCCATATGCTTAACGGCCTTTTGCTTTTCGCCCGCCCTAGCCCAGAGCGCCCCGGCCCAAGTGGTCCTCAGTCAAGAGGAAAGCGCCAAGGTTGATGCGGCCGCGCAAGGAGCCCTAACAGGCCTGCACGTCCCCGGTATGGCCATCGCGATTGTACGCGATGGCACAGTCGTGTACCGCAAGGCATTCGGCGTCACGAACCTCGCCACCAAAGCGGCAGTCCAAGCGCAAACGCAATTTGAGATTGGATCGATTACCAAACAATTTACCGCCGCGGCCGTCCTGCAGCTTGTCGCTCAGGGCAAAGTTAAACTCTCCGATCCGCTCTCAAAATACGTGCCGACCTATCGGGTTGGGCGCGCGGTAACAATTCAGCAACTTCTGAACCAAGTTAGCGGAATACCCGACTACACCAACGTGAAGCATTTTGAGGTCATCGCTCCAAAGACAACGCCGTCATTTGAACGCATTCTGGCGATGATTGCTGGCAAGCCGCTTGAATTTGCGCCCGGTACGAAGTGGAAATATAGCAACACCAACTATATTTTGCTCGGCAAGGTGATCGAAGTTGCTTCGCACCAGCCATATTCGACCTATCTTTTTTCCCATGTAATTCGGCCAGCCGGTATGAGCCACACGGTGACCATGGACGATGAGAAACACCTTACAAATTTCGCAACCGGTTACTGGCCAAAGGAAAAGGGGCAGCTTTCCTTGGCTCCGCCGTTTGGCGGCGGATGGGCCGGCAGCGCCGGATTTCTCGTCAGCGATCTTGATGACATGGTCGCTTGGGATTCAGCATTCTTTGGCGGGAAAATTGTCTCGCCGGCCGATGTTGTCTTGGCTACAACACCTGGCAAACTCAAAAGCGGGAAGTCGACAACGTACGGCTTCGGCT
>JALYIF010000390.1 GCA_030775925.1 Vulcanimicrobiota bacterium
TGAATGGCCACACCGCATCCGCCTCGGAGATTACCTCCGGCGCAATTCAGGACAGCGGCGTGGGAACCATTATGGGAACCAAAACTTTCGGGAAGGGCGTCGTACAAACGATCTTTCCGCTTCCGGACGGATCCGCCGTCAAGATCACGACCGCTCGCTATTTGACACCGCACAATCGCGACATCAACAAGGTCGGTATCCAGCCGGACATCACGACGGAAGAGAATAAAAACGCCCGGTATGGCGAGCTAAGCAAAGACTCGCAACTCCAAGCGGCTGTTACGTTCTTGCAAAACAAAATCGCTCAGCTCAGCGGAGCAACACCGGCAACTCCTCAGTAACTCGCCGACAAGCACAAGCACAATAAAAGGAGCGGTGGAAACACCGCTCCTTTTTGTTGGAGATTAGGGAAAGAGCGCTGCCTGCACTTGCGTAAACGATGCGAATTCCGTGAACCGGAGACCGCGCTCCCGTAAGTGGTTCACTAAGGCTCGTCCGGTTTTTGCAAATCGAATGTCGGCGGCTTCTGCAGCATCGAAATCTGAAAAGCCATCACCGATAAAAACAGTCTGCGCACCGCGTGCCCGCGCAGCCCGGACCTCAGCAGCCTTATCGTGGCCGTTATCTGAGCCATCCCGAAAGTGCATAATCCAGCCATCTGCGCGCACTTCAACATCGTTGGCGCGCACTGGCACGCCCGTAATGCCATTGCGTTGCATAGCGCGTTCGATGAGCGGCTCGACACCCGAACTCAACACCGTCAGCGGGATGCCTTGTTTTTGAGCTGCGGCGGCAAAGGTTTTAAACGCGGGATCAAAGCGCGTCTCCTTGGCTAAGAACGCATCGGCTTCCTCAAGCGTGCCGCCGATCAGCGCACATTGGCCGGCCAATACTTCGCGTAAGGTCATCGCGCGGTCGTGCAAATGCGCTTCAAATTCTTGCCACTTCGCAGCGTTCGCTGCGTGTTGCACGAGCACATCAAATGTGTCGCGGTCGGTTATGGTTGCATCATAGTCAACAAAAATTTCCACGGGGATCTCGAGTTCGGTCTTTAATGTAGGTTTAGCTTCTAAGGACGGTTCGTCATCATTACACTGCGCGCCAGATCGCCCCGTTCGCGGTCGTCCCGCTCGGCTATAGCGTTGGATTGGCACCTCGGCGGCTTCGTTCACTGCGTTGAGGAGCGTCCGCGCGCCGATAAACTCATGGCGGGGAGTAACCGCACGTGCAATGAGTTCGTCGTCGTCCACGCGCGCTTCACTGACTGATACGAAAAGGTCTGCGACGGTGACGCCCAGCGCGTCGGCAATCCGCTGCACGAGTTCGATCCCAACATCTCCGACGGCGCGTTCGATTTTAGAGATGGTAGGGCGAGAGGTTCGTGCTCGTCGCGCGAGCTGCTGCTGCGAAAGATGAAGGCGCGCCCGTCCCAAAATAACATTCACGCGAAGGGCTTCCAGAGCCGGTACCCCGGCGCCGTGAGTTGCTGGAGGCATTTGTCTCCTCCGAAAAATGAGAATTTCTGAGATTGCGATTGTAGCCTATAGGCTTCAATACTTAAATATTCGGCTTGCGGGGAAGACTCCCGGCGCCTGTTTATTCCCATTTTTGCGTTTTTATGGTATATTTAGTGCAAATCTGATTAGGGGGACTTCCCGTGCAGGCCCTTGCCCACGAACCGATATCCCGCAAAGCGGGCATGACCGCTTTCAAGCGCCTTGCGGAGCGTTGGAACCTCCCGCGCAAGACATGGCCAGCCATTTTGAAGCGCGCTCCCAACACGATCAATAACTGGATTTCAGATGCAGCTACTGATCGTGAATCTAAACTTGACGCCGACGTCCAGGAGCGCATTGCATATCTAGTTTCCATTTATGATGGTCTGCATCGACTATTCGGCGATCAGCACCATGCTGACGAATGGCTGTGGCAGAAGAACCGGGCCTTTGGTGGTCAGGAGCCCGGCACTCGAATTTTGAGCGGCGCGTTTGCGGACCTTTACGAGTTACATACCTACGTCAATCGCGCGCTTTACGGGTGAGTGAGTTTCTCGTTCGAGAATACGACATGCGCGTCCATCGCCTCGCCTTTCCGCAACGGTCGGCGGCGACACTGACCTTAGTTGACGACGAGGATATTCCCGCGCTCGATGCCCTACTTGCTGCAGTAAATGCCGTGGATCGCCATCGTTCCGGGGAAAGCCGCGTTTTCGCGCCGGAGGACGACTACGTGGGAGAACATCGGGAATACATTCTCGCTCCCTTTATCCATAAGTGCGCAAGCCGGTTCTCCGATGGCTCATTTGGGATTTTGTACGCCTCGCACGAATTGGACACCGCCATTAAAGAAGTTGTTTCCCGGCTGACTCGATATTATGAAGATGGCGCAGCTCCACCCCAGGAAACGCGCAAAGAGCACTACACTCTGCGCATTGTTGCGAACGATTTAGTCGAGGTCCGCGCCTCGGTTGTTCCCGGAGTTGATCGCCGCTTGTACGAGGCCACCGACTACAGTGCTTCGCAGTCATTCGGAGCGCATATTCGGCTGACTCATTCAGCGGTGCTCTACGACAGCGTCCGCCATTCTGGGGGCGTTTGCGTGGGCGCATTTGTTCCCCGCATTTGTTCGGATGTGCAATTGGGCGACCTATTCGATGTTGTTTGGGACGGCGCGCGGTTTTCTGAACTTAAGCACGTCCAGCACCTGTAAGCCATAAACATCGGGGGCGGCGATGTGCCACCCCCGATGTTTCCTACGCTATTTCTTTTTGCGCGTTGTGGCCGTTTTTGCAGCCGGCGCCTTTTTGCGTGCGATCGCTGTGGACTTTCGGGCTACCGGCTTGGGCTTCTCGGCCCCCTCGGATTGAGCCGGCGCTTTCTTTGCGCGCTTTGGTTTTTCGTCTGCGGATGCAGCCGGAGATGCGGCGACCTTGCGTGGACGCGCCGTACTTTTTTTCTCCGGTTGCGGGCTCGGCAACGCCGCCATCGTCGAACCTTGCAGTTCGGCTGCCGGCGCGGCCTTTTGCGGGGTCGCGCGGCGTGTGCGCACGGGCTTGGTTACCTTTTGCGGCTCTTCGGGAACGCGTAGCGATGGAGGCGGCGCTTCAACGGCCGGCGGCGCAGGGCGGCGGTTCCAGGGCGCGATCGAACGCGACGGCTCGCGCGGCGCTGTCTTGCCCGTCGGCTCGGCACTGCCTTCAGCGTTCACGCGGAAGATGTGACGATCCGGCACCGGCGGGGCGGGCGCTTCGTGGACGGGATTCGTCGGCGAAGCAGCCATTGGAGCGATGCCTTCTGGGCGCTCGCCACGTCCGCGACGACGACGACGACGGCGACGCTTGCGATGCTCGTTTTCCGCTTCCGAGCCCGGCTCGAATGTGGGCGCACCAGCGGCCGCGGGTGCTGCAGGCGGTGTAGTTTGAATCTCTGGAGCGTCCTCGTCTCCATCATCCTCATTCGCATCGACCTGCGCTGAAGCACTTTCTTGCGGGCTGCCAAACACCGGGGTGTCCCCATGTCCGCGGCGGCGGCGGCGGCGGCGGCGCTTGCGATGCGTTCCGTCTCCATCCTGAGCCGGTCCGGAAATGGCTGTCGCTTCGGCCTCGGATTTGGGCGGCACGCCAATAGCCACTGGGGCGGCAACCTTGGTTTTATCGTGCGCATCTTCATCTTCGGCTTCAGCTTCGGTGGAAATGCCGATCGCCACGGGACGTCCCGCCGCACCTTTGGCCGCTTCTTCAGCGAGTTCTAACAGTTGCTGCGATTGTTCGTCGGCCGTCATCGGCGCTTTCCGCCCGCGGCGGCGACGTTTCTTCTTCGCATCGGTTACCGTTGCAACAACGCCGAGCGGTTCGGCAAGTGCGCCATCCTCATCGACATCGATAATTCGAATGCGAATAGTTTGACCCGCAAAGTTCGCTGCGTTTTCAACTTCCACAAGTTGATTGTCCAGCACCGTCACCGCTGAGGTTTGATTCGGCAGGCGCGTATTTAGGATGTCAACTTCGTGCTCGTCGCCGACGCGCAAGTTTGGAGTTAGGAGCTTGGAGCCCTCTGCTAATGCATGGACTTTGGTGCGTTCGGGATGCAACAGCGCATCGACGCGCACGTGGATCGGCGTCTTGATCTCCGCGGAAAGCTCTTTGCATTCATCATCGTACCAGTATTCCAATTGCGCAGCGACCGTCGGGAATGTATCGATGACGATTGGCTGGGAATTGGCGCCGGCCGTGTGATGATGTTGGCGAATCTTGCGAAATGTTTCGATCGCCGTCGACTGCGGTGAGAGCACGCTGCCCAAACCGTTGCACGTCGGACAACTGCCGCGCAACTGCGCGCCTAAATCTTTGCCAACGCGTTTTCTTGTGAATTCAAGCAGCCCCAAGGCAGAGAATGATTGAATCGTCGCTCGCGTGCGATCTTTACGCAACACGCTTTCAAGCATCGACACAACCTTGTTACGAGCGCCTTCGGTATTCATATCGATAAAATCGCAGACAATGATTCCGCCGATATCGCGCAGACGTACCTGCCGCGCTATTTCAGCGGCCGCTTCAATGTTCGTTTTTACGATTGTGTCTTCGAGGTTTTTTCCGCCCGTGAATTTTCCACTATTGACGTCGATGACGGTCAAGGCCTCAGTCGTTTCGATAACGATCGAGCCACCCGAAGGCAAATTGATCTTGGGCCGCATTAACTTCTGTAATTCTTCGTCGACCTTATAATCTTTAAATAGATTGCGACCAGAATTGTAATGTTCTACACGGTCCAAATACTGCGGGCCTAAGAGCATGAGAAATTCGCGAACTTTGCGGTACTCTTCGGGATCGTCGATCAGCACGCGGTCTACATCCGCGGTGATAAAATCACGGGCCGCTTTAAAGACCAGGTTCATGTCCTTGTGCAAAAGGGACGGCGACGCGGCGCGTTTGAACGTTTCGAGAATGCCGTGCCACATGCGAATCAAAACACCCAAATCGGCAATTAATTCGGCTTCGCTAACTCCGCCGGCAGCCGTGCGGACGACGGTGGCCATGCCTTCAGGGCGGATACGCTTCATGACCGCTTTGAGGCGATTGCGCTCATCGGCGGAATCGATCTTGCGTGAGACGCCGCTGTACTTGCCCGTGGGCATCAAAATTAAGTAGCGCCCGGGAAGGGAGATATTCGTGCTGATCCGCGCGCCTTTGAGCCCTCGCGGTTCCTTGACGATCTGCACCAGGACGTCATCGCCGCGGTTGACCTTCTCGCTGATGGTCCAGCCGCTCCGGCCTGAGGTGATTTCGACATCACCGATATTCAGGGGCGTCTTGTTGATATCGTCGACGTACAGAAAGGCGTTCCGGCCGAGGCCGATGTCCACGAAACTGGCGCCCATACCGGGCAGCACATTCTGGACTTTGCCTTTGTAGATCGAGCCGATTACTTTTTCTTCGCGCTCGATGTAAATTTCGCTGAGCGAGCCATCTTCAAGGATAGCGACCCGATTCTCCCACGGATCGCTGGAGATCAAAATCTCCGTAGACAATGTTTACCTAACCCTTCGCAGGTTGAGGCCCTAGTCGTGTAAGTTCGGACTCCATCCGCGACGCCGGCTGCCGCTCGCCTCGTTTTTCTTCTTTCGGCGGGCAGTCAGCATCCTCAAGCGGGTACTCACATTACGAGCCTTAGGGCTCCGATTAAAATTCTTGCGCCGGACCGGATCTATAACGAAAGAGACCCGCCTATTCCAGCCCCGGCGAGGTTCCCCAACCGCACCTCGGTCCCTCCCACCGACCGTTAGCCTGCCGCTAGCTCTCAGACAATGCCACTGTCGCCCCTTTGCGCCCATAGCGTATACTAGGAGCGTATGTATACCATCAAAGCGGTGCAATCATAGCAGGCCGCTCCTCGAAATCCCGCCCCACAGGGCCCCGCGTCCGCCCCGAGATGGAGTTCCCCAAGGAGGCTCCACTCGAAGTCTTTGGCACCATCAAACAGATTTTTCCGAGCACGACCTTTGCCGTGGAGCTTGAGAATGGCCACACCATCCTCGCCCACATTGCCGGGCGCTTGCGCCGGCATCGCATTAAGGTTCTTCCCGGTGATCGCGTCGAGATTGAAATGTCGCCCTACGATCTAACCAAGGGCCGGATTGTGTATCGCTATCGCGCCGGCGAAGCCCGCCGGACCGCCGCTACGCGTTCCCCAGCATAATCCGATCTCTCTGCGAGTAGATATTTAGGAGAATTCCGACCGCGGCGTAGTTGGTAAGAATTGCCGAGCCGCCGTAGGACATAAAAGGCAATGGAATTCCGGTTATCGGCATGATCCCAACGGTCATGCCGATATTTACCATGATGTGAAAGACCAACATGGCGACCAAGCCTGCGGCTAAAAGAAACCCGAAGCGGTCGCGTGCTACGAACATCGTGCGAATCCCGCCGAACAGCATAACCGCATAGAGTCCGATCAAAATCAAGGCACCGATGAAACCGAGCTCTTCGCCGAGCACCGTGAAGATGAAATCGCGTGAGTGCTCGGGCACAAAATCGAGCTGCGTCTGCGTCCCGTGATGCAGGCCGCGCCCGAACCACTGCCCGTTTCCGACGGCAATTTTTGATTGATTGAGATTGTATCCAGCGCCTTGCTGATCGAGTTTCGGATTTAAGAACACCAGCAAACGCGCTTTTTGAAATGGTTTAAGCACCAGGCTGGTGCCGACCGTTACGGCAGCAATGGCGACAACGCCGGCTACATACGCGGCAAAATGCTTGAGTTTGGGCAAGCCAAAAAACAACTGCACCGTGAGAATAGCGAGAATGACGAGGGTTGTGCCCAGGTCTGGCTGCTTTAAGATCAGCAGTGCCGGCACCGCGGTCAGCACCAGCGGCATCCAGAGGTCGCTGATTCGCTTATACTCTGCGCGGCATAGCAC
>JALYIF010000391.1 GCA_030775925.1 Vulcanimicrobiota bacterium
ATAGCGGAACGCCAGGCACGGCGCATCGTGCCGTGCCCATTTCAACGGAGATACTTTTGAGCGTAGCTACCATTGCTGTCCTAGAGGGCGACGAGACCGGTCAGGAATTGCTAGTCGAGGCGTTGCGCGTGCTCGACAAATCGGTCATCGATCTAGAACTGACCTTCGAGCCGTACGATCTCTCGCTCAGCAATCGCCGCGCGACGAACAATGCGATCGTACATGAAGCCGCCGCAGCGATGAAGCGTACCGGGCGCGGCATCAAAGCCGCTACGATCACCCCGGAAGTCACGGGTGATGTCGGTTCGCCCAATGCCATATTGCGCCGCGAAATTGATGGCAAGGTCATCGTGCGCACGGGGCGGCGCCTACCCGGCGTTCGGCCGGTCGCGGGGATCCATTCTCCGATTTCGATCGTACGTATGGCCGTCGGGGATGCCTATGGCGCCAAGGAGTGGCGCGAAGGCCAGGGCGACAACGAAGTGGCCTTTCGCACCGAGCGAATCGAGCGGACGGTCTGCCGGGCCGTCGCCGAATACGCATTTTTACACGCGAAGAAAACGAATTCCAAAGTCTTTGGCGGCCCCAAGTATACGGTCAGCCCCGTGTATGAAGGCATGCTTAAAGAAGAAATGGATGCCGCGGCAGCCCGCCATCCGGCGGTCACCTATGACCCGCAGCTGATCGATGCCACCTACGCTTTGCTCCTCTCAAACCCCGGCGATCCGATGGTGATTCCATCCTTGAATCGCGACGGCGATTGCCTTTCAGATCTGGTCATGCAACTTTTCGGTTCCATCGCCGGGGCCGAATCTGTGCTTTTGAGTTTCGACGAGCACCTCAAACCCAATGTAGTAATGTCCGAGGCTCCGCATGGCACCGCTCCGCGCTTATTTGGGAAGAATGTTGCCAATCCGATGGCGATGATTCTGGCCTCAGCCGCGCTGCTTTCCTACATTGA
This sequence comes from Vulcanimicrobiota bacterium, assembly GCA_030775925.1. GTDB lineage: Bacteria > Vulcanimicrobiota > Vulcanimicrobiia > Vulcanimicrobiales > Vulcanimicrobiaceae > JACRUB01. The sequence continues at coordinate 962 of JALYIF010000391.1, forward strand.
AGACAAACGCGCTGCCAATGCATCCCGCGCGATTTACGAAGCCACGCTGGAGACGGTCCACGACGGCACAGCAACCAGCGATTTAGGCGGCCATGCCTCCACGACGGACTTCACAGATGCCGTCATCGACCGCGTAAAACGCAAATTGGACATCTGGAGCAGCCTGTAACCTCTGTTAAGGAATTGTAAAGCCAGCTTAAGCGACTAGAGGCCCGGTCGCTACCACCGATAATCTTTAAGTGATGCAAAAGACGCCAGCGCCACCGGCGCCCATGGATAATAAGCGCCAGACGTTCCGACAGGACATTGCCATGCCTGTTGAGATGCGTGTTTCCGGGATGCCGGTAACGGTCCACGGGACCTTGATGGATATTTCAGCAGAAGGCGGGCGTGCGCGCTCGCTCATTGCTCTTGAAAAGAACGCCGTCATCCGTTTTGACATACGCAGCGGAAATGCCAAGACGCTGGAACTGCGCGGCCGCATCGCGTCACGGAAAAAAATTGTCGGTCAGGCATTTTACGAATACGGTATTGCATTCGACAAGATTTCAACCGCTGACAGCGACGCGCTGGTGGCTTTCATTATGGAATTTCAGCGGCGCGCCGCGGCGGACCGCACCGAAACCAAAGATGCGGCCGTTGCTGATGCGAAGCCCGGTCAGAAGCGCGGGGCCTATCGCGCGCTCGTTGCGTTCCCCATCAAGTACCGCCGGGACGGGCGCCCCGGTGCAACCATCGCTGAAGCCAACGATTTAAGCGCAGGGGGCTTACGGCTCATCTGCACCGAGCCCATGCCTAGGGACGTGATCCTGACGCTGGAGTTTACGCTTCCCAATGAAGTTCTGACCGTCTTCTCTTCGCACGTCCCCGAAGATCCGAGTCCGTTCGGCGGACGAGGCATCACGCGTCCCAAACCCAAGGATCCGCACCGCGCCTTCGAACCGATGACCGTGCGCGGAAAAGTGGCCGCTCGACTCCAAGATTCATCCGGTCGCATCGTGCTCGGCATTCAGTTTATTGATGCGGATGCATTTATGCGAGAGGAAATTCAGCGATACATTCACGCCGTGCAGTTGTACAAAATTCGCACGAGCGTCGACAATCTTTAGCGCTTCGCAGCGATCAGTAAGACGCCGGCAAGAGCGCATAACAGTCCCGCGTATTGAACACGTGCCAAGCGCTCCTTGAGCACCACCCAGGCCAGCAGAACAGTGCTCGCGGGATACAGCGACGTTAGCACCGCCGCAATCGAGAGATAGCCGTTAAACGTGGCTAACACGTAGAGTGCATTAGCAACCATGTCGATGGCGCCGGCCGCCACCATCAACGGCAAAGCCGACCGCGTGGGTTTAAGCGGTTGGCGCCCGACTAACGCCACTCCAACGAGAAAAACAATCGAGGAGATGCGCGCGGCAACCAAAGGATACAGGCCCGCCTGCGTACCGCTTTTGGCAAGTAATAAGTAAAAGCCGCCAAGCACAATTCCTGAGGCGATTGCCTCTTTCACGCCGGCAGTACGGATCTCGATTTCGCCCGTTTCCTCATGCGAAGTTGAAATCAAGATAACCGCCAGCAACGCCATCACAATACCGGCCACCTGATAATGCGAAAGCGCTTCCCCATGAAACACGCCGGCAAAGACTGGCAAGGATGCGGCCAGCACTGCGGTGATCGGGGAAACAATCCCCATTTTTCCAACCGATAATGCGTGATACAGCAAAGCCAATCCAAGTCCACCGCAGACACCGGCTGCGGCGCCCCATAGGTAGTCCACTGCGGTTGCATGACCGGGAACAAAGGGCAATACCGCAAAGAGCAGCACGAACCCGACAGCTTGCGAAACCACGACAACGGACCACATTGAAGATCGTTTTGTCGCCAAGCCACCGCAAAAATCGGCCGAGCCGTAAAACAACGCGGAGAGCAGTCCAAGAAGAATTCCCACGATGTAACCGGTTACGCTTTATTGGCC
>JALYIF010000392.1 GCA_030775925.1 Vulcanimicrobiota bacterium
GCATTCGTGAATCCGCGACAACCAACAATATTTTCGTCGTTTTAAAAATTGGCGCGCTTATGGTCTTTATCGGAGCGGCCGCATTTCTTTTCCACGCGAGCAACCTTCACAATTTTAACCCGCTGGGTTGGGGCAAACTCGTGCCGTTTGGCGGGCAAGCCGACTATAACAGCACAGTCCAACCCTACGGAATCATCGCCATATCAGCATATGTTTTCTTTAGCTATATCGGATTTGATACCGCAACGACGACGGCCGAAGAGTGTCGCAATCCGCAGCGGGATGTCCCGCTCGGGGTCCTTGGAGCGCTCGGCATCGGAACGCTCATTTATTGCGCTACGGCGATCATGCTCGTTGGTGCGGTGCCTTGGTCGCACGTGCCGCTCAAGGACCCCTTGGTGTACGCGCTTGCGCCGCTTCACCTGCCATTTGTCAGCGCGATCATCGTTATCGGCGTTTTAGCTGGCACCACTAGCGTCGCACTGAGCTCGCTCTTGGGGCAATCGCGCATTTTTTACGTCATGGCGCGCGACAAAATGCTCCCCCCGATTGTGGCGAAGGTTCACCCGCGCTTTAAAACCCCGGTGAATACGACGATGTTTACCGGCGTCGTTGTCGCGCTCTTGACTCTGATTGTGCCGTTGAACCAACTCTTAAACTTAGTAAACATCGGAACACTGATCGCCTTCACCGTCGTTTGCGCGGGCGTCCTCTATTTGCGCCACCGCAAGCCGGACATTCCGCGCACGTTCCGCGTCCCGTTCGTACCGCTTTTTCCAATCATGGGAATCGCGTGCTCGCTCTTTCTTGCAATCTTCGGCCTTTCACGTACCACATGGGAATGGTTCGCGGGTGCGCTGGTCGCAGGCCTTATCTTCTTCTTCGCCTACGGCTTCCGCAAATCAAATCCCGATGAAATCGGCCCGGTGGTAGAACCCGAAGGCTTACAGATCGCCGACTAGCGCGCTTTATCGATGCGTGTCCGCGGGTCGCGACACGCGGTCAAGCAAAAATCGGTTACCTCCGCTCACAAGACTCACGGCAACGCGGGGGCTCAAGTCAACTTGCGTGTCGGGTGGGATCAGCTGGAACTCAGTAAGGTCATGCCCTCCGACTGGAATGCGAATGGTCACCGCAAACGGCGCGCATACGCGGGCCGTACAGAACGAAGCGACCCAGTTGGGCGGAATATTGAGGGCTCTCAGTCGCACGACTGAGCCGGGCGTTCCTGAAATTGCGATCGCATATTTGCGCGCATAGGGAACGCTGCCTGGAAGTTGCGGTCGGGGGCTCCATAGACTGATCGCGGCCGCGAGTTCGTGAATCACGGCCGCTCCTTGACCAAGGCGGCGACGGTGGATTCGAGCAGCGCATCTTGTCCTTCGCCGATAATGGTCTTGCGCAAAACGCCTTTACGGTCAAAAATGAGCTGGCTAGGCCAGTATTGGATTCCGTACGCATTCCAAAGCGCGAGTGAGTTGTCTAGCGCGACCGGCCAGGTAATTCCCTGGAGCGACAGATTCTCTACAACGTTTGCACGTTCGTGTTCGTACGGCGTCTCGGGACTATGAATTCCATAGATAAGGACGTCTTTGCGCGAGGTAGCCTTGTAGAGGGAGCGCAACTCCGGCACCACATGTTTGCAATTGATGCATCCAAAGGTGAAGACATCGACGACGACCACTTTGCCGTGGGACATGGCGGCGGTTGGGTGGCCATTGAGCCACACTCCAGCTGCAAAGAGCGGTTTTAAGTCCGTCGGCGCAGCGACGGCAGCCCTGGATGCAAATGCAATCAATGCGCAGAGCGTAAGGATGAACTTCAACATATCACAATGCCTCCTTACACTTGAACGAAAGAGGTTACCCGGCAGATTGGTCTATGGTGCGGGCGTCGTGTCCGTATCGACTTGGGCGCCGGCTTCAATCACCCCGGGGCTATCGACATCGATGCGCGATGTGCGGCGATCGTAACGCGTCTTGACGCTAAAGGCGCGAGAGATGGAATGCATTCCAATCATCAGGCGGCCGCGCACGCGAAAGGGCGCATGGCGCAATGTCATCTGCGCGCCGTTCAAGGTTGCGCGTTCCTTGCCCACGGAAAGCCTGAGCGTCTGATCGCCCCGGATGACTTCGACTTCATCATTAGAGCCGTGTTTGGACTCAAAGCGTGTGTCGGCACCAAGGGCTTCCGCGATCGCACGCAAGGGGACGAAGACCTCATGGTCCTGGGTCACTGGCGGAACATCGGTAACAATTCGCTGGCCATCCACGCGCAATTCGACCGGTTTGGAGAATGCTAAAGCGGCCGAAACGAGCAGTGCGATTACGGCGGTAATTGTCAGCGTTCTCCAGCCTGGCGTTTGCGGTTTCACGTCAGCTGTATCTCGTGCGCATAGTCCGGGTATTGTTCGGCAATCACTTTTTCAATCTCTAGACGGAGGGCTCCAAGCAGGCGATCTTCTGGGAACGTTCCAACCAGCTCACCCTTGCGATAGATCGCCCCTTTACCCTTGCCGCCTGCAACTCCAACATCAGCCATCTTTGATTCACCCGGGCCGTTTACCACACATCCCATCACGGCGACCTTAACCGGCGCTGAATATTCCTTGGCGATCGCCTCGACGCTGCGCCCGAGCTCGAGCACATCGATCTCGGCGCGGCCGCACGACGGGCAGGCCGTAATCTCAAAGCCTTTCTCGCGCAAGCCAAGTGCTTTAAGAATTCCCCAGCAGACCGGAATCTCTTCAAGCGGATCGGCCGCAAGCGAGACGCGTAGCGTGTCGCCGATGCCTTCGAACAACAACATACCGAGCCCAAGCGACGATTTGATCGTCCCATCCCGCAACATGCCAGCTTCAGTGATCCCCAAATGCAACGCATACGGTGTACGGCGCTCGGCCAGCCGCTTGTCCATAAGACGATACGCGTACACCGTCGTGGGGACGTCATGGGCCTTGAGCGAGATGATCATGTCGGTGTGTTCGAGCTCTTCGAGGATCTCCACATGGCGCATCGCCGATTCGACCATCGCCTCAGCGGTCAAGCCGAGCGTTTTTTCCAGATCGGGTGCGAGTGAGCCCATATTCACACCGATGCGAATGGGTGTCCCGCGCTGCTTGGCTAACTCCACGACCTCTTTGGTCTTGGCGTAGTCCCGAATGTTGCCCGGGTTCAAACGCAGCTTTGCGACGCCGGCCTCAATTGCCGCTAGCGCCATGCGATGATCGAAGTGAATGTCGGCGACAATGGGTACCGGCGACCGTTTTACGATATGGGGGAGCCCCGCTGCGTCCTTGAAATCTTGCACGGTGCAGCGTACGACTTCACAGCCTTCCATCGCAAGCGCATACACTTGCGTGAGCGTTTTTTCGTAGTCGGCAGTGTCGGTGGTCGTCATCGATTGCACGACGATTGGATGATCGCCGCCGATCCATACGCCCTTGGCGTTGGATTCGTCGTTTTTATTTTTGAGAAAAACCGGTTTACTTTCCCGGCGTAAGCGAATCACGGCTAGAACATCCCTTTACCGCTAATGATGTTGGCGATGTCGTGGTAGGTAACGGCGATCATGAGCAGCATCAAGACCGCAAAGCCCGCAATATGCACCATTGCTTCTTTTTCCGGATCAACGGGTTTACCGCGCAACAGCTCGGCAACGATGAACGCACCGCGGCCGCCGTCGAGCGCCGGAAACGGGAGCAAGTTAAAGACGCCGAGCGAGAACGAAATGACGGCGGCCAGCTGGAAGTAGACGCCCCATCCAAAGTCTTGTACCACGGTCGCAGCGCGCCCGATGCCGACAATACCGCTCACGCTGCCGCCGTATTGGCGCGGGTGCGACACCAACAGCACCAGGGAGCCGACCGTTTGATCGTACAAGCCTTTCATTCCGAAAACGGCGTACGACACGGCCTCTCCAACACCCACGCGCGCGTACGAATTGATGGGCGAGAATCCGATGCATCCCATATGAGCAGGTTTAACCTGTGGCGGGCAAGGAGCCGGTGTGAGCGTGATCGTGCGGCTGACTCCATCGCGCACAAGTGTGAGCGAGAGCGGCTTGCCGAGCGAATTATGAATGGTATCCGTCAACGTCGTCCCATTTGTTACGGGCGCTCCGTTCACGGCGCTCACACGATCCCCGACGTGAATGCCGGCTTTATCTGCGGGCATGCCGGAAACCATCGGCCCAACGACTGGCTGCGCTTTCCCATCGGGAATACCAAAGGAAACCGCGCTTACGAGCAAGATTGCGAACGCTAAGATAAAGTTGGCAACCGGGCCCGCGACCACAATCGCCAAGCGTTGCCAAGGGGTCTTCCCCTGAAAATTGTCTTCATCATATTGGTGGACGTTCGTAGTTCTGAATTCGCGTTGCTGCTCGGCCTCGTTGGATTTTCCGTCCTCGCCCTTCATCGCGCAGTATCCGCCTAGCGGCAGTAAGTTAATCGCATAGGCGGTCCCCGATCGCGGGCTCGTCCATTTGAGGAGCTTGGGGCCGAAGCCGACAGCAAACTCGTTGACCCGCACGCCATTGCGCCGCGCGAGTATGAAATGCCCGAGTTCGTGTAAGACCACGAGGATCGAAAGTGTCAGCAGAAAAATCGCGATTTTTTCGATCTGTACGAAGTTGATGGAGAGCAGGGCTAACATTTATACCTCAATACCGGTTTGCAACTGGGAGACCGCCTCTTTGGCCCGATTCCGCGCCTGCCGATCCGCTTCCCGAACGCTTTCTAATGTTAGTTCGGACGATGCGCCCGCGCGCATGACTTTTTCAATAACGGCCGGGATGCCGGAAAAACCAATCTCCCCCCCTACAAACGCAGCCACGGCCACTTCGTTTGCGGCGCTGAGGGTGGCGGGCGCGGTACCGCCCGCTTCTGCGGCCTCATAGGCTAAGCGTACGCACGGAAAGCGGTCGGGGTCCGGCCTTTCAAAATCATAACGCAAGCTGGCGCTCTCGAGATGTCCGCCCAAGGCCAGCAAGGGATCGAGCGCTAGATCGGTCTCTAGGCGGTCGGGGTAGGCTAATGCGTAGCCGATCGGCAGGCGCATATCGGGTGCCGCGAGTTGCGCTTTCACGTTTCCGTCCGTAAAGACCACGGCGCCATGAGCGATACTTTGCGGGTGGACAACGATGTGCACCCGGGGCGGGGGCACCCCAAAAAGTTGGACGGCCTCGATCATTTCTAAACCCTTATTCATTAAGGTTGCCGAATCGATCGTGTTTTTGACGCCCATGTGCCAGGTTGGATGCGCGAGGGCTTGGGCGAGGGTGACCGACTGCAAGTCCGTTTTGCTCGTGAGCCGGAACGGACCGCCCGATGCCGTGACGATGAGGGCATGGATGCGCCTTGCATCCTCTCCCACCAGGCACTGGAAAAGCGCGCTGTGCTCGCTATCCACCGGGATAATCCGTGCACCGCTCTTGCGCGCACACTCCATGAGCAGGCTGCCCGCGGCAACGATGAGCTCTTTGTTTGCAATCGCGATGTGGATTCCGCGTTGGACGGCTTCAAATACCACGTCGAAGGCCACGAAACCGTCGGTTGCGGCGAGCAGTATATCGGGCTTGCTCTCGATTGCAACGCGCCGCAACCCGCGCGGACCATCCGCTGCGGTCGCCGTCATCTCCGGAGCGAACGTCGCGCTCTGTTCTGCAAGCAGGCCGGTGTTCTTTCCCGCTGCCAGTCCCACCACTTCGAAGCGATGCTGATGCGCGCCAATCACGTCCAGCGCTTGCGTGCCGATCGACCCGGTCGACCCCAAAATGGCAACTCTGCGGCGCTTCATTGGACGCTCAAGATACCGACGAGATGCAAGGTTCCGAAGAATGCCATTCCGCCGAAAAGATAGGAGTCAAATCGATCGAGAACACCACCGTGCCCGGCAATCATCGTGCCGGCATCTTTGACACCTGCGTCACGCTTGAGGGCCGACTCAACCAAATCGCCGGACTGTGCGGCAATCGAAGTCACCGCGCCGAGCAACGCGCCCTGCCAGCCCACCAGGTGAAGCGGCGGATAGAATGTTGCCACATAGCCGATGGCGGTTACAATCAGGAGCGCGCCAACCGAACCTTCAACGGTCTTCTTTGGCGAAATTCTCGTGAGTGGATGGCGCCCAATCAGGCTTCCGACCACCATGCCCATAATATCCGTCATCGCGATCATGAAGACAACGTAGAGCGTGTAGAGCAAGCCCAGGTCGGGCACGAGCCGGATCATGATGAAATAGGAAAGCAGTTTGCCGATGTACAGCACAGCAAGCAGCGTGTAGGCCGTGCGCGCAAAGTAGCCCTTTTGCTCGCCGTACATCCCCATCCAGAACGTCGCAATGATAATGCCGGCGATGAGCACGCCTTCCCACTTGTGCAGCAAGTCGAACGCCGCAAAAATCACATAGGCACACACAGCCACGATGGCCACGGGATAAGCGAGTTGCTGGCCCTTGCGCTCGCAGAGTTGCGCCAATTCATAGAGACAAGCGACGCCGATGAAGAGTACCAAAGCAAGAAAAAGATAGAATGGGAAAATGCAACCAATTCCAACAACGGCTACCAGCAGGCCCATCAGCACGCGCTTCAGGTTTAGGCTCCCCCGAAGCGTCGTTGCCGTTTCTGGAATTCGATGAGCGCTCGGCGAAAGTGTTCTTTGGTAAAATCCGGCCAATAGACATCAGACATGTAGAGTTCGGTGTAGGCAACCTGGTAGAGCAAGAAGTTTGACAGGCGGTGCTCGCCGCCGGGCCGGATAAGAATATCTGGATCGGGCAAATCTGCGGTATATAAATACGATGCTAGCGAGTCATCGGTAATGGCCGCCGGATCCAAGCGCCCTTGCGCAACATCATTGGCAATGGCAACAATGGCGTCTTTTAGTTCCGTTCGTGCGCTATAATTGACCGCAAGATTTAGGACGAGGCCGTCGTTTGAAGCGGTCTTACGCACCAAGCCGTCCAACGCTTCGAAAGATGCCGCGGGAAGCGCCTGATAGTGCCCAATCACATTCACGCGAACGTTGTTACGCTGCAATTCCACAAGCTCGTTCTGCGCAAAATAAATACACAAATCCAGCAGCAGCGAGATCTCTTTGGAATCACGGCGCCAATTCTCAGTCGAGAAGCCATAGACTGTTAGGATCGGGACTTTAAAGTCGCGCGCCGCTTGCGTGGCTTCGCGAAGCGCAACGATACCACGTCGATGCCCCTCGACCGCGGGCATCCGTCGCGAACGTGCCCAGCGCCGGTTTCCGTCCATAATGATCGCGACGTGCCTGGGAATACGTGTCGGATCGAGGACGAATCCGTCGGGCTCTTGCGAAAGCATGGCTATGTGCGGCTCACGAGAGGTCAACGCGTTCGTAGGATTCATAGCCGCAGATCACTTCCAGCACGGACGCATCAGGCTCGCGAATGCGAAGAACGCGGAGCTGCCCGCAGCCTAAAGACGGATATACGGGGTGCAGCACGCTAAATTTTACCACCCGGCCGCTTGATGGTGCGGCCGCGCCGAGTAAGCGGCGTGCCTCAACATGTTCCATGAGGGAGAATTCAGCGTTCCGGGTCACACTTCCATGATTTCTTTTTCTTTGATGACCACAAGCGCGTCGATTTCTTTGACGTATTTATCGGTCAATTTTTGAAGCTGGTCTCCGTAGCGTTTGCTCTCATCTTCGGTGATCTTGTGATCTTTGAGCTGCGCCTTAATATCATCGTGAATCTTGTGACGGACATTTCGCACGGCGATACGGCCATCTTCGGCCTTCTTTTTAATAACTTTGACCAGATCTTTGCGCCGGTCTTCGGTAAGCGGTGGAATGCTCAACCGGATGGTGCCGCCGTCAATGTTCGGGGTAAGCCCTAAATCACTTTTTTCAATCGCTTTGCGAATATCGCCCACCGTCGATCGGTCAAAGGCGGTAATCATGAGCGAGCGCGCATCGGGTGAGCTAACGCTCGCAACTTGTTTGAGCGGAACGGCAGCGCCATAGGCTTCAACGTGCAAGCGATCGAGCAACGCGGGTGTCGCCCGACCGGTGCGCACGGATGTGAACTCGGAGCGCGTCACCTCCAGCGCCTTTTGCATCTTGCTATCGGCGTCTTTCATCGATTGCGGATCTGTAGTCATCGTGCGCCTCCAAGACTCCCTGCAACTTCGCGGCCGGCTTTGCCAACAAACGTACCGATTGGTTCACCCCATACAACCCGGCGGATATTTCCCATTACGGCCATATCGAATACGATGATTGGAAGATCGTTGTCCATGCAAAGCGTGAGCGCCGTATTATCCATGACTTCCAGCCCCCGCTGCAAGACTTCCAGGTAATCCAAACGCTCGAAACGAGTGGCCGTGCTATCTTTTTTCGGATCGGCTGAGT
>JALYIF010000393.1 GCA_030775925.1 Vulcanimicrobiota bacterium
TTTCAAACCATGAGAGCTAGCGGTAACGGCACGCTGGTTTACTGTCTCATCGACGTGATCGGTATTCACTTGGTCCTCAGTTTACGACGCAGCGCTATTCGATGAAGATGCGCGCCGTTCGATCACATATCCTGTCTGAGCTGCTACTAGTATTCGTTCTATTGATCCTGGCGATTCTAGTGCGTTGGCAAACGTTCGCCAATCCGGTGATCGGTTTCGATGAACAGTTCTATCTTCTCGTTGGTCATGAAATGTGGCACGGCATGGTGCCCTACGTCGATATATTCGATCGTAAGCCAATCGGTCTTTTTCTGCTTTATGCGGGAGCGGACGCGCTGGGAAGCGACGGATTTATTCAGTATAAATTGGTCGCTCTAGGGTTTGTCACTACGACCGCATTCCTGATTTATCGCGGGGCGTTACGTATTAGTACACCGTTCGCAGCCCTCGTTGTCGCTTGCTTTTATATCATCTGGCTTAATTTCATGGAGGGCGAAGGCGGACAATCAGAGGTTTTCTTTAATTTGCCAATGGTCGCAGCTGGCCTGTTGGTTTGGAGCGCGTTTGAGACCCGGCAAAATGTAGTTCGACGGGGCGCTTTGGCCATGCTTTTGGTCGGTACTGGCCTGCAGATCAAATATACGGTCGTATTTGAGGGCGTTTTCTTTGGCTGTGTCCTTCTTTGGGCGCGATACCTTGTGGACAAACGCATCCTCGGCCTTTCGTTGTCAGCGATGTTGTGGATCAGCTGCGCCCTATTTCCAACAGGGCTGGCAACCGCCTATTATTGGCATATCGGTGCTTTACATCAATTTGTTTTTGCCAACTTCTTTTCGATGTTTGGCAAGCATATTGGAGTACAAGTCTATAACTCGAGCGAGATACTGCTAATTCTGATGCCGTTGTTGCTACTCACATTGTCCTGCTGGCGACAACGCAGTGCCTCTCACCGCTTCCTCTGCATGTGGTTGGTCGCATCGGTTCTGGGCGTTATAGCAATGGGCTGCTTTGGGAGTTCCCATTACGGGATGCCGATTCTTGTGCCAGCGTCGCTCGCCGCGGCGCCGTTTTTTGCAACGGCGAAGCGTGCAAAGGTATACGCGGCAACCATCTTGAGCTTGCTGTTTGTCGCCGCTCAGATCGTACTTGCGCGGGTTGAGTATCTCAAAGGCGGGAATGCAGCAGCAAAGGCCATCGCCCTGGCTGCGCACTCGGATCACGGTTGTATCTATGTCTATGATGGCTACCCTGCACTCTACCTACTCACCCACTCCTGTCTGCCGACGCGCTGGGTCTTCCCAGGCCATCTCAATACCCAGGACGAGGCTTTCCCGGCGGCACTCGGGATCGACCCTGTGGCAGAAGTCAGACGGATCTTGGCGACGCATCCGCCCGTGATTGTCACCGACACGCCGGCCTATGCCGGGGTCAACCTTGCCACTCATGCTCTGGTTGAAGCAGCGCTCGCGAAAGATTATCGCCTGACACTACGCTATCGAACCGGCGTCGTGCGCGACCGGCTGGTTTATCGCCTGAAATAGCGCGCCGTCTCACAATCTCATCAAACCACTCCAGATATGCATCCGCGCATGCACGCGGCTCCAGATGCGACACCAGCGCGCCAAGCGTGGCGGGGTCCGGTCGTCCGCGCTTCGCTGTTGCGCGCAAAGCTCGCGCTAAATCATCGGGATAGCGGGTTCTGACGATCGCTCCAGCTTGCGGATGATTTATAAGGTCTCGCAATAAGGATGAGCAATCCGTGCTGACTACGGGGACGCCATGCGCCAGCGCCTCGACAGCGACCGCTGGTCCTCCCTCATAAAGTGAGGTGACGAGCAGCACATCTGCATCTGCCAAAAACGGCTCAATGCTCGGTACGTGGCCCGCGCGCGAAACGTGGGGCTTGAGCCCAAGCGTCGCAATCTGCTTTGTCGTGGTCGCACGCTGCGCTCCGTCACCGAGCAGCGTGAGGTGCGCAGGCATATATTCTAGGAGCGCTTTTAGCGTGGCGAGTGCCAGCGGCACGTCCTTTTGCGGCTCCAGCCGTCCCGCCCATAAGATCCTGAGCGGTGCGTCCTTGGCGCGCTCTGGGCGTATCGGACGCTCTGCAACATTTACGAAATTTGGGTCATGCCGCGTCGTGACGGATTTATCGGGCAGCATCTGACGTAATGCGACCATTAGCCCGGTGTTCATCGGGGCCAGTGCATCAACGCCGCGCGCGAAATGCCGGAAGACAGCATGCGCAATCGGCGCGCCAAGACTGCTCGGTACTGGCGGATTGGATATTTTTAGCACGATCGCTGGACGAGGGTCTGCTTTACGCAAATTATTCGCAAGGAAGAGGTGGAAGTTGCCCGGGAGAAAGACAAGGTCCGGCGCGAGCGACGCCAGTTTCTTGCCCATCTCGCGCCCGAGCTTGAGGCGCGAAAATGGACTGCGTTTGATTGGCGGGTCAAGTTGTACCACCTCGACGCGGCTATCCACCGACGCGCGTTGTGGTCCCTCCTCGGTGCCGCAAAGCATGATCACGTCACGCCCAGCGTCCACCCAAGCTTCCGCCAGTCCGATCGCAATCCGCTCCGTTCCACCCATCGGAAAGTCGTGGAAACAGATCACGATGCGCTGTGCTGAAGGCGGAATCATGAGTTCGCCAGATTGGACTACATCTTGGGGCGTCATAAAAACTGCCGTAGTGGCATTGTCAGCTTTTTGAAAGCGAGGGCACGTTCATCAGCCTAACCCAATCCGGCATCGAAGGGACATACGACTGCACAAGGAGCGCCGCCTACTGAGTTGCTGCGCAGGCCTCGGTTTCAAACCCCCATCCGCTGCTCGTATCAACGACGGGCCCGGTCACCCCACCGCTGTATGAAATAAATGTCCGACCCCTGCGGTGACGCCCATGGCCAGCGTGCCCCACAACACCACGCGGCCAACACCAGGCAGCACGGGAGCTCCGCCGGCGCGCGCGCCTGCGGCTCCGAGAATTCCGAGCGTGAAAACCGCGACCGCAGCAATCGCCCATAAAGCGATTGTCGGAGGGCAAATGAGCGCGACAATCAGAGGCGGCAGACCGCCAGCTAGAAACGATGCAGCCGACGCCATCGCTGCTTGTACAGGATTAGCGGTGGACGTGTCGGTGATCCCGAGCTCGTCACGCGTGTGCGCTTCCAGTGCATTCCTGTCAGAAAGAACCCGCACGACGTCCGCTGCCATGTCCTTTGGTAGACCACGACGGATATAGATCGCAGTGAGTTCGCGGCGTTCGTGGTCAGGGTCTGCCTCCAGTTCGAGGCGCTCGCGCTCAATGTCTGCCTTTTCCGAATCTGCTTGAGAGCTGACAGACACATATTCACCAGCTGCCATCGACATCGCTCCGGCGACGATGCCAGCAACGCCCGTCAGGATTATTTGCGAGGAGTTCGCTGCGGCCGCCGCCACACCGACCATCAAACTGGAGGTTGATAGCAAGCCGTCATTCGCCCCGAGCACGGCAGCCCGCAGCCAGCCGATGCGCGTCACAAAATGTGTCTCCGCATGAATGGTATCCGGTTCGATCTTGGCAGGTGCGTTCATTGCGGAATCCTTTGACCGAGAATGCGCTACGTGAAATTAAGTTTCAACGATCACAAAACTCTCCCTTCCAATTGATAATGCATCTCAAAACTATAAGAGAAGCCTCGGCATTTATATCAAAGCCCGATCCGCAGACTATGATTTCGTGCAACGCCACGGATCGGGCTTTGATATAAATGCCGAGGCTTCTCTTATAGTTTTGAGATGCATTATCAATTGGAAGGGAGAGTTTTGTGATCGTTGAAACTTAATTTCACGTAGCGCATT
>JALYIF010000394.1 GCA_030775925.1 Vulcanimicrobiota bacterium
CCGGTGGACCTTCCAATAGGACGTGCCCGCCGGCAATCAAGCCCAGCACGAGCGCCTCGATGACGACCTTCTGGCCAACGATAGTTTGCGCAAGCGCCGCAACCAGCGCGCTGGGTCGCGTGGTAGCAGTCATCGCAGAAAGTGCTCCAGACCCTGAATCATGTCTTGTATCGCTCCTTGAAGATAGGCGTCATGGATGAACGCAGCGCGTTCTGTGAGGCGCAGGACCGGATCGAGCGCGGCGTCGTGCGAGCGCCTCAACACGTCTGTCAGCGTTTCGCCACTGCCAGCTCCGGCCATTGCCCACAGCGACTTGCGCACACTCATCACCTGGGCACGCGTGGGATTTGCCCGCAGTTCTCCAAGTAGATCCGAGAGCGCATCACGAGCCGTCCGCACTGGGCGCGCGGGCGGCAACACGACGACGGGTGGCTCGGGAGGCGCCTTGAGGGGGCGGCGCCGGAAAAAAATCGTAACAATAACAAAGAGGGCCACGAACGCGAGCGCCACTTTGAACAAAAGGGCGATCAGGTGGCGGACACCGCTGAAAGGATCTTCTAGCGTTCCGCCTTCCACGGTGAGCGTGAGGTCATTTGAACGGAACTGTTTGGCCTTGCCGTCGCGCGCGTCGATTGCATTAAAGTACACGGGATCGACGTGCAGCGTCCCACTCTTATGAGCAACGACCGTAATCGTTTCGCTGAAGTCCGTTCCGTTCGACGCTGCCAGCGTATGGCGCTCATCGCCCAAATCTTCCAATTCGGCCAAATTCGGCAGCACCACAAAATCCACGCTCTTGAGGCCCTCAGTAAAGTGTGCGTTGATGAGCAAATGAAACGGCTTTTCAATTTGCGGATGGATGGTGTCGGCGTGCAGCGTTAGAGCGGTCACATGAAGGCGAGGTAAACTCGTCTGAGCATTCGCGCCGCGTGCAGCCACGAGGGTGAAGAGCAGCCCTCCGGCGAGGGTGAGAACAAGCGCTACGAGCGCAGCTTGGCGTTTTCTAACCACTGAGCGAACAAACGGCGCGCATCAAAGGGACCGGGCGAGGCTTCTGGGTGAAACTGCACTGCCGCGATGGGCAAAGTGCGATGGCGAAAACCTTCGTTGGTACCATCGTTTAGGTTTACCATCGTCTGCTCTAAGTGCGCTGGCAACGAGTGTGCGTCCACCGCGTATCCGTGATTGTGCGCCGTGACGAGCACTTCGTCGAGCAACAAATCTTTAACGGGTTGATTGCCGCCCCGATGTCCGTAGGGGAGCTTATATGTTTTCGCGCCGCACGCGAGCGCCAGCAATTGATGCCCGAGACAAACGCCAAACAGTGGACGCTCCTCAAGCAGCTCGCGCAGGGTTTCGATCGTCTCGGGCAGATCGGTGGGATCTCCCGGGCCCGGCGAAATAACGATCGCCTGCGGATCGTGCGAGAGAATTTCCTTAGCGCTAGCATTATAGGGAAGTACCGTAATCGACGCCCCAAGTGCCGCCAATTCGCGGATGATCGCATGCTTGACGCCGCAGTCCAACACGACGACACGCGGTCCATGCAGCGCGCCTTCATGGTGTTCCGTGCGTGTCGCAACGCTCGGTACCAAGTCGCGCGTTGTTGCGGTTCGCGCGTACTCGACAAGCTTTTTCTCGGCCTGTTCCAGCGCTTGCTCGCCGACTGCGAGCGCTGCCCAAATTGTGCCATGTTCGCGCAAGGTGATGGTGATCGACCGCGTGTCAGCACCGACCATCGTTGGAATACGTTGCTCGTTCAGCCACCTTGGGAGATCCGACTGCATTTCAAAATGGGATGGGTGATGGCTGATGCGTTTGACGATTGCTCCGGCAACACACGCGCGCGGATACTGCGCGACCGTTCCAGAAATGCCATAGTTGCCAATCATGGGATACGTGAAGGTCAAGATTTGACCCGCGTACGATGGATCGGTGAGCGCTTCTTCATAGCCCGTCATGCCGGTATAAAAAACGGCTTCGCCGAGTGCCAGGCCTTCGTGTTCCAGACCCGCGCCCTCAAAGCGCGTTCCGTCGGCAAGAAACAGCGCGGCGCGCTTCATATGTTTACCCGGCCTTCGTGCATAACGAGCTTTCCGCCCACGACCGTAGCGACGGCACGACGGGGTAAGGCCATTCCATCAAATGGGGTGGCCTTGCCTTTTGAATAAAATTTTGTGCTGTCCACAGTCCACTTCTGTTCGGCAAAAATTGTAACGTCGCCCGGTGACCCGATTTTCAAATCGCCGCCCGGCACGCCGAGAATCCGGGCTGGGTTTGTTGACAGCAGCTCCACAAAGCGATCCAGAGGCAAATCGGCAAGCGCTAAAGCGTAAGCACCCATGGCGACTTCTAGCCCGGTAAATCCGACGGCAGCATGTTGAAGATCCCCGCTCTTCTCCGCGGCGGTGTGGGGAGCGTGATCGGTTGCAAACACATCGATCTTGCCCGCTCGAACGGCGTCTCGTAAGGCCTTCGCATCGTCGCCTTGGCGCAGTGGTGGATTTACTTTTCCGCGCGCTCCCAACTCGGCCACGCCTTCGTCGATAAGCAACAGATGATGCGGTGTTACTTCGCAGGTTGCGTTAACTCCGCGGGCACGCGCCGCTTCCATGTGCTCGAATGCTCCTTGGGTTGAGAGATGTGCAATATGCCACGCCTTACCGGTCTCCGCCGCAATCTGAAGATCGCGGCTCACGATAATGTCCTCGGCAATCGCCGGGCTGCCGGCAACTCCCAATTTTTCTGAAGTTGCGCCTAAATGCATGACCGCGTCACCCTTGATGTGCTCGTCCTCACAATGCGAAATAAAACACCCGGCGGTACCACTCGCGGCCAGGGCCGCGTCGCGCAGCACACGAGCATTCATAACGGTGTTGCCGTCATCACTAAAGCCGACTGCACCCGCTTGCGCGAGCGCTGGATAGTCGACGAGTTCGACGCCGGCCCGGCCTTTGGTAATTGCCGCTACCGGATACACGTGCGCAAGCCCGGCACCGGTAGCCAGCGCCTGAATGTGCGCGATTGTTTGGCATGAATCGATCGCCGGCTTCGTATTGGGCATACAGGCAACGGCGGTAAATCCGCCGGCTACGGCCGCGGCTGCACCCGTGGCGATTGTCTCTTTTTCCGGAAATCCAGGTTCGCGAAAATGCACGTGCATATCAATGAACCCAGGGCACACGCAACAATTCGTTGCATCGAGTACCTCTTCGCCCTCATCGGGTACGAGTTGCTCACCGATACTTTCGATAACCCCGTTGCGGATGCGCACGTCGAACACGCCGTCCAACGCCTGCGCCGGATCGATGATACGGCCGTTCTTGATAAGCATCAGCCGAGTTTTTGCTGACCATTGACGAGAAAGTCTAAAATGGCCATTCGTACGAACACGCCGTAACGAACTTGATTTGCATATCGCCACCCGGCGTACGTTAGAACGTCGTCAGCCAGCTCGATGCCCCGGTTGTAAGGACCTGGATGCATGACGATGGTTTCTTCTTGCAGCGACTTCAAGCGCCGGCCATCGAGGCGATAGGCCTCGATATAATCGCTATCGCTAATGAGTGAGGGATTCTCCGAAAAGCGCTCCCGTTGAATTCGCAGCAGTATCACGGCGTCGAGTTCGGGCAAGACACGATCGAAGTCGCGCTCGATTCGGACGCCGTCGGCAGCAAATGATTCGGGTAGGAACTGCGACGGACCGATCAGCACGACTTCTGCACCGAGGCCGCGCAGCCCAGCAATGTTGGAATGGGCAACACGGCTGTGCATGATATCGCCCACGATCGCAATCTTGCGACCCTTGAGGTCTCCGAACTCTTTGCACAACGTGTAAATATCGAGCAATGCCTGGGTTGGATGCGCATGCGGACCATCTCCCGCATTGATCACATGCCCGTCAAACGCCTTTGCAACGCGGCCCGGAAAATTGGGCTCAGAATGCCGGATGACCAGCACGCGAATACCCATCGCGGCCAGCGTGATCGCGCTATCTTCAATCGTCTCGCCTTTGCCGAGGCTTGAATCTTTGGGCGACAGGGAGATGATGTCGGCGCCTAGCCGCTGCTGGGCCAACGTGAAGGACGTAACCGTGCGCGTGCTCTGCTCGAAAAACATATTGAGGCACGCGACACCGGCGAGTGCCGTACGTTTTGGCAGCTTGGCCTCGAATTGCGCCGTGCGTTTAAAAATGTAATCGATCTCGGATGAATGCAAATCATCCAGATCGAGGAGGCTACGTCTGGCCCGCAAGAATTGCCACCTCGTCGGTAGACGCCGATGTCCGCGCAATCGTTACTTCAACGCGCTCGCGGCGGCTCGTAGGCACAAAGCGGCCCACATAGTCGGGTTGAACGGGAAGTTCGCGCAGACCGCGGTCGATGAGGACGCACAGTCGCATCGCGGCCGGCCTTCCCAGGTCGGTAACGGCATCGAGTGCGGAGCGGATCGTGCGCCCCGTGAAGAGCACATCGTCAACGATAACGATGGTCTTGCCGTTGATCTCGGTCGGGATTTGTGATTCTGGCAACGCGTGCGAAACGTCGTCATCGCGATACAGATTGATGTTGAGGAACCCAAGGTGCGGCGCGGTGCCGCTGATGCGTTCGATCTTTTCCGCGACTCGCTGCGCAAGAGTCTCGCCACCTCGGCGAATGCCGATGATGTAGAGCTTTCCGTTCTGGACATCTTCGGGTTCGAGTATTTGATGCGCCATGCGCGCGATGATGCGTTCAATTTCATCGCTAGCGAGAAGGACCCGTTTTGGGGCTGTGGTAGCCGTGCTCATACTGGTTCTCCCAACTTTCCTATTTCCGCCTGGGTCCTGGAAAGGTCCGACCGAAAGGCCTCAAGCTTCTCTCGTTCTTTGTTGACCACGTGGACGGGGGCCTTGCCTACAAACTTCTCGTCCGCAAGTTTCTGCTCGATGCGCTCGATCTCCACAAGCAGCTTCGCATGATCTTTTCGATACCGTTCAAGCATCAGTTCGCGCGGCGCCCGTGCCGATACGCTTGCCAGGGCATCCTCGAATGACGACGCTGGGATGTCGGTGCGTTCGGGCGTTCCAGATACGTACAAGGCCAGCAGCCCAGCCGTCTCGTCGGGTAGAGCATTTGGGATTTCCACCGTCAGAGGCGCACGCGGCGCAAGCCCCATCTCCGCCCGCAGATTGCGAATCCGCTCTACTGTTTGCTGCAAGGCTTCGAAGCGCGCGGCCGCTTCACGATCGACCGGGATCTCTGCAGTGTCGGGCCAACTGGCGGTCATAATGCTCGCGCCGTCGTGAGGCACATGTAACCAGACCTCTTCGGTAATGAATGGCTCGACCGGATGAAGCAGCCGCATGGTGTTATTTAAAACAAATGACAGGATCGCAGCCCGGGTTTCCGATTTGATTTTGGTTGCTTCTAAGTACCAATCACAGAATTCGTACCAGACAAACTTCCACAACGTTTCGGCGACGGTTCCAAAGTCGTAGCGATTGAGGTCCTTGCTTACGCTGACCGTTACATCGTGCAAGCGCGTAAGAATCCACTTGTCCGCAAGCCCAAGCTGCGAGGGCTGCGGCAGCACGAGGGCCCCCGGCAATCCTTCGGGCAACTGCAAGACGTATCGCGTCGCATTCCAAATCTTGTTGTTGAAAT
>JALYIF010000395.1 GCA_030775925.1 Vulcanimicrobiota bacterium
GTGTTAGCTGACACCATTCGAGCGCGGAATCCGTTGTTCCAGATGACTATTCGCTCGTGCGCACGAGTTGTTGGGTATTCACTGCTTTTAGCGTTGGGAATGGTGGTAATCGCTATATTGCTGTACACTTTGTTTCGTAGCCTTGGCTTGCCCTACAGTATGGCGGTGATTGCTGAAGTTTGCGGTGCTTTGGTGCTAAGCCGCGGGCTGTTCGTTGCTTTTATTGCTGCAGAGGAGAGCCACAGAGGGCCGCTGCGGCGGTCGTGGAGCCTAAGCGGTGGTCCATACTATCAATATTCCCTGCTACTGGCGGTATTCTATTACGGTGCTTACTTGGTCTTAACGAAGAGCGCCGCACTACTGCCGCAATTTATTTCCCAGGGCGTGCATGTTGTGGCAAGCAGTCTCACGTTGGCACTCTTCGTGCCGTGGATGTATCGTTGGATGCAGGTATGTGAATCCGATATGGTGCCTGCAACGAGCGAAGGCTGACCTTAACGGCGCTTAGCGCGCTGCATGAAGTATACGGCGCCTACGGTGACGGCAAATATTTGTAAGGCGATTTCGAATCTCTGCCTAACTAGGCTTCAAAGCTGCAGCAAACGATTCACAGCGGCGATATGTTGAATTGCGCTGGACGCGATTGAAGTAACGATGTCGCGCGCCGACCGAACCTGGTCCAGAAGCCCGACGGTTTGGCTCGCGTAAATATGTGCTGTGTTAAAGTCCCGCTCCGACTTCGCTTTTTGGAATGCAGTGATGGCGTCCGGCGTTTGCATCATCTCATCTGCGTTATCGTTCCATTTATCGACAAATGGGTTGCGCAGCGCACGCCCGCGGAATTCTGCCGGCCATGCCTTGCCTTGAATGCGATCGTAGACGCTGGTCAGGATCGTTTGCGTTTCGTCACTGCTTGCAATACGGGCCTGCGCCTCGCTTGCTGTGCGACTTTCACAGGCCAGTAGAAACGGCGTGCCGATCCAACCGCCGACCGCGCCCGCTGCAAGAACCGCCGCGAGCCCGCGACCTGTGGCAATTCCACCGGCAGCAATGACAGGTTTGTCCGTCATCTCAAGCACGATTTGCAGAAGGGGAAGTGTGCCCACGGCGCCGGTGTGGCCTCCGGCTTCAGTCCCCTGAACGATGAGGATATCGACGCCTGCGTCTATGGCGGTTTGGGCCCAAGCCTTGCTTTGCACTTGCGACGCAACGAGAATGCCCTCGGCGTGCAAGCGATCTACATACGGTTGCGGATCGCCAAAGGAAATGCTTACGAGTTTTGGCTTTGCCTCAATCGCGAGTTGTAGTAACTCGGGACGCCGTTCAAGTACCCACGCAACGAGTCCAATACCGAAATTACGCCCGGGTTTCTCATGAAGAAGTTCGACCTGAGCATGAATCGATTCGGCGGATTCATCTTCATCAAAGCCGAGCATTCCAAATGCTCCCGCGTCGCTCACCGCAGCCGCTAGTGCTCCGCCAGCTTGCGGGGTCATAGGCGCATTAAAGATCGGTATGGCGATGCCAAGCAGATCGTTCAGATGCGTGTGAAGTGTAGCCATACTGGAAGTGTACTGCTGCAAGCCTCGGAATTACCCTACGTTTGTCGCGCGGGCGTGACCAAAAGAAAGAGGCGCCGCACTACTGCGGCGCCTCTTGCGCTTCGATGTGTTTGGCCAACATGATGTCTTGACTTAAACCTACCATGTGTTCAGCCGTGGAGCAAATCCTTTTCTGAGAAAGGAAGAAGCGCCGCATTACTGCGACGCCCCTGCGCTTCGATGTGTTCGTAGGCCCGATAACCTACCCGAACAATAACACATTGCTAGCATCCTCGCAACGCTTGTCGCGGCTGGAGCGTCCGGGAATCGAACCCGGAGCCGATCGGGTTTTCGGGCCTACGGTCGACACCATCGAAACGCCCCAGCCTCGCCCTATCCCTCTGTTTCAAAAGATCGCTAGGCGGGGCGCCTCGGGCTAAGGCCGAACGTGCGCAAAAACCGCTGTCACGAACACTACTGAATAGAGCGCATGCGATTTAAAACCAACTCCCGGTTGCTGGCCCAACTACCAGCGTTCTGCTGGACCACCGATGAGGCGTTATTACTGACGTCGAGTTTTGGCGGTATGTTGGATCGAGTCGGTGCCGCACAAGGGACGCTGGTTGGAAGCCACATCCGTGCCATTTTTACAGGCGAGCAGTGGGAACGCATCAAGGCCGCACATGAGCGGGCTCTCGTGGGCGAAGAAACCGCATTTGATTTTGTTTGGTACGGGCGCTCGTTGCACGCGCAACTTGCGCCACTCTTTGGCGCAGAGGGTCCAATTACCGGTATCATCGGTGTTGCCGTCGATGCGACTGACGGGGAGAAACTCGAAGAAGCGCTCCGGAAAACCGAAGCGGCGCTTGCCACCGCTGAATATATCGCACATTTGGGGAGTTGGAGTCACGATTTCCGCACCGGGGAAGTGTGGTGGTCGGACGAGTTGTATCGTATTCTAGATATCTCAAGCAATGAGCATCCGAAGAAGCGCGGTCTTTGGAACTTCGATCATCCTGATGATTCTGCACTTATCGAACTCACCATTACGCATGCGATGTCACAACGCATGCCCTATTCAATTGAGCATCGCATCGTGCGTCCGTCCGGCGAAGTGCGTACCGTGCTTGAACAAGCAGACTGCACATTCGACCACGCTGGCAATAGAGTGCACGAAGTCGGGACCATCTTGGATATTACCGAACGCGTAAAGGCTCAGACGCTGCTCGCACGCGTACAATCATCATTCGCAGACGCGCAGCGTATCGCAGCGATGGGCACGTGGGATGCAAACTTGGAGACCGGTGAAATCTGGTGGTCGCCGGAGTTATATAACATTTTGGGTATTGAGCCGGGTGTGGACCTAAAACTCGGGGAGCTTTGGAGATACGATCATCCCGACGATCGTGAGCGCGTCCGCGCGACAAGTGAAAATGCGCGACGGCTTAAGGAATCCTATTCAGTAATTTACCGAGTAGTGCGGCCGAACGGCGAGGAACGCCGGGTGTTGGAACGCGGAGCGGATTTCTACGATTGGAAGGGCGACCGCGTTCGAAACATCGGTGTCGTAATCGATATCACTGAAGAAAAAGTCACCGCAGACCAAGAAGCCGAGTTCCAAATCTAGCGACCCCACTTGACGGCTATTGGTGTAAGAGGATCACCCTTTTGCGGTGTGTCCATTTTATGGAAGGCGTCGCGAATGCGCCTATGCCGCAGGTACGGGACTATCGGCTGTAACTCATGCTGGTATTTTTGCGGGCCCCACAAGTGCCCACCCGGAGATTGGGACGGACATCTCCCGGAGACACAAATTTTCTAGCGATTTTCTCACTAAATCTTAATCGGAAATTGCCGAACTATTAACACATTCGGGTCAACAGTGCGCTCGCTAGGACGGGTAGCATTCAAGGGCCCGGCTTAGTGGAGGGCCGGTTGAGAACCGGCCAACGGGTGTTTTCTCACTGAGGAGATGGGTGTGGTTGCAGTACCGGGTGTGCAGACTCCGAGGTTAGTGGACCTCGACAGCTTCGAATTTAAGTCTGACGTGCTACGCCGAATTCCTCGCGCGCTAGCCTTGCGGTACGATGTACTCGCTCTCTGCGCCGAAGCAAACCAGTTGATCGTGGCCGTTCCCGACCTCGACGTGGGTGACGTCGTCGACCGCATCAGACTGGCAACCGGGATGCAGGTCCAATTGGTGCAGGCATCTAGAGAATCAATTCGCGCGCAGCTGCACCGACTGTACGCTGGCGGCATCGTAGATCAGCTACGCCTATCTCGCGATAATATTGATGATGCGCCTGCAATACGAATGCTAGATCGCATTTACGACGACGCAGTCTTGGCTCATGCGTCCGATTTGCACTTTGAGCCTACAAGTGATGGCGGGCGCGTCCGCAGACGCATCGATGGCATTTTGCATGAAATGCTTGACCTTCGCCCAGAGCTCTTCGGCCAAATGTTGTCGCGAATAAAACTCTTGGCCGGGATGGATATTGCCGATAAACGCCAGCCGCAGGACGGCCGATATTCACTGGAAGCACACGGTCGCGCCATCGACGCGCGCGTGTCGTCGATGCCGACAATTACCGGCGAGAAGCTCGTAATTAGATTGCTGGACCACCAAACGAGTATCCCAAGTCTCGAGCATTTGGGGATGCCCGCCCGCTTTCTTGAGTCCTATCGCCGCATTATCCACGCACCACACGGATTTGTTTTAGTCTGCGGCCCGACGGGCAGCGGCAAGACAACGACATTGTACGCAACTCTTGCAGAAAGAAACGTGAATTCACAGAACCTCTGCACCATAGAAGATCCAGTTGAAATTCGTATCTCTGGAATTTCTCAAGTGCAGGTCAATAGTCGCGCCGGCCTGACATTTGCGTCGGCACTCCGTTCGTTCTTACGTCAGGATCCAAACGTCATCATGGTCGGCGAGATGCGAGACGCGGAAACTGCAAATGTTGCAGTTGCCGCCGCGTTAAGCGGGCAACTTGTTGTGACGACCTTGCACAGCAGTGACGCCTGCCGAACGCTTGACCGGCTTCTTGAATTAGGCGTAGAGCGTCATTCTATGTCGTCGGGCCTGACCGGCATCCTCGCGCAGCGTCTGATCCGGAAACTATGTATGGACTGCCGCAAAGTGCAGGCGGTTCCGCCAGATTCTGCCTGCTCATTTGCTCTGCCGGCAGCCGCCACAGTGTATGCGGCGCGCGGGTGCGCCCAATGCGCGGGAACGGGATATCGCGGACGTACAGGGATCTTTGAATTCCTGGTCATTACCGATCAACTTCGTGACGCAATTTCTGAAGGTGCCTCGACTGCGGCGCTCGGGTCACTTGCTCGCACGGCCGGTCACGCCCCCATGATAGTCGATGGATTGGAAAAGGTAGTCGCAGGAATTACAAGTCTCGACGAACTTCAGCGTGTATTGGGAGCGATTGAAATTTCGTGAGCAACCTTCTCACGCCCATGCGCCTAGACGAGCTGTTACGGTTCGCGAGATCAAAAAATGCTTCAGATCTGCATATCTCGCCCTCTGCTGTACCCGTCCTTCGAGTTGATGGCCAGCTGCAACCGTTCGGCAGCCAAACGAGTGTACGTGATTGCGAACTTCTAACCGACGAGCTCCTCGATGC
>JALYIF010000396.1 GCA_030775925.1 Vulcanimicrobiota bacterium
CCCCAAGCCCTTGTCACCAGCACATTCCCCACCTCGAACGAAGGCGTTGAAAGCCAGCGCGCGCGCTGGGAACATGGCCACCTGGGTGTTGCTGTAAGTGAATTGCCGCGATTGTATGTGGAGGCGATTGCCAAGCGTGACGTGAAACTGCTAGGGGTAGCACTTGACCTCACTGTCCCGCCTTTGGCACTTCTGGTGCTCCTATTGACCGCCGTTTGGTGCGCGAGCCTGCTGTGTTTTTTTCTCACGCAAAGTCAATTACCGTTAGCATTTTCAAGTTTTGTCGCATTGTTTTTCTATGTCTCGGTGTTCGTATCGTGGGCCCGCTACGGTCGCAGAATCATTTCGTTCCGCGATCTCACTCGTGCAGCACTATACGTTCTTTGGAAAATTCCCCTCTACGTGCGGTTCCTCGTAGCGCGACAGACGAATTGGGTTCGCTCAAAACGCGACTAGCCGAAGCGGATTTTTAGCGTCCCGGAAATATCAGAGTGACCCCAGCACGAAGTACCGGCATTTTTCTGGCGGCATCGTTTTTGTAGCGAAAATACCAGGCTAGGGGAAGCGAGCAGTCAGCCAATGGGTCTCCGTAAGGAGACACTTTGCCAAATTAGGTCAGTACAATTCAATATCGTCTCGTTCATTTATATGCGAAACGCATGTCGGGCGGAGACACGTTTTACATATCTCGGAACAATTGGTGATCAAAACCTCCAGAAAGTCGGAATTTAATATTGTTCAGAGGAAAATCAATGCGCTTTTTTGAAATCAGATGTGGGTGGTTGCCTTCAGACCGAATACTCCCTATCGCTCTTTTGGGTCTCCTACTTACACTTAGTTTGACAAGCAATACACCGGCTGCGACCGCCGCAAATGCGAAGTCTGCTCTGGGTATCAATTTGAGCGCGATGAGCTATTACAGTTCAGAACAACCATTTCTCAATATCTTCAAAACGTCCGGCGTCAATCGCTCTACTCCGGCCGGGTGGTACACCCATTCGTCCATGAACTTTAACACGGGCGAGGCTCCCTACCTCCAGCTCGATGCGAATGGCTATCCGACCACCCTTAAGGCCAGTTCCGCCGATCCACACTCACCTCAATTATTTACGTCGGTTGGCGTGCTGCTGGAGCGAAATTTACCGAGGTCCAATAATGGAACCGGCTTGCCTTATCGAGCCGGTCAGTATGTCGTGTTATACGACGGCCAGGGAACACTGGATTACCAAGCTGACGCCAAGCTCGTCAGTTCATCGCCTGGACGCGACATCATCAACGTACAAACTCCGAGCAATCAGGGCATAGATCTCAGAATCACGACTACCGACCCGAATCACAACGGCAATTACATCCGGAACATCCGCGTAGTTAAGGCAGAAGAAGAGAGTCTATTGATAGGAGGAAGTATATTCGAGCCGCAATTCTTAAGTCTGTTGTCGAATTTTCACGTTGTGCGTGCAATGCAGTGGCTTGGCATCGACGACGCAGGCGGACGCCTGACAAATTGGGCGGATCGCCCCCTTCCATCTGATGCGGGTTGGGGCAGTCCCATCGGCGTACCAATTGAGAGCGTGCTACAGCTGTGCAATACAGTTGGGGCAGACTGTTGGGTAAATGTACCTCACCAGGCAAACGACGACTACATTACGCGGATGGCGGTTTTGGCTCATACGATTTTAGGCTCCGGTCAAAAGTTATATATAGAGTTTAGCAATGAGGTTTGGAATGGTATTTTTGCGCAATCAAATTACGCAAGCGCGCGAGGTCAAGCCTTATGGCCGAACGCGGGCGCGAGTCCCTTCGCGTACAATCGCAGTTGGTACGGTATGCGCACGGCCCAAATGTGCGACATCTGGAAATCGGTTTGGGGCGGAGACGCGACGCGACTAGTATGCGTATTGGGGGCGCAATCTAGCAACTCAGGCACAGCACTTCAGGCTCTTGAGTGCCCACTTTGGGTGGGGAACGGAAATTCACCCTGCTCAAATCACAACATTAACGCAGTAGCCGTAGCTCCTTATTTTGGCAATTTCGCACCCAAAAAATCTTTTTTAGCCGCTGGCGATGGCGGACATGCGCAACTCTTTCAGGAGATAAGTAACGATCTGGCGCAAGTTGCGAGGGGTGAAGCCCAGGACAAACTAGCCCTCGCACGGTATAACTTACCACTCATTGCTTATGAGGGTGGCCAGACTCTCGTGACCAACGACCCCCCGCTGCTCGGTTTGTATATAGCAGCCAATCGAGACGCTCGCATGGGCAACGCGTATACCAGGGCGCTGACCGACTGGAAGGCTAGCGGCGG
>JALYIF010000397.1 GCA_030775925.1 Vulcanimicrobiota bacterium
GGTTGGGTCGGGAGCGCCGGCAACATAGCACGGTGCCGCAACGCCGGTCAATGGCGCCCCTCCTTTGCACCGCGCATCCCCAGCGTTCGTCGCGCAGAATTTGGTATAGGAGTTGTATTTCAGAATATTCTGATTGACTTGCGTAACGATCGAGAGACCGTTGGTATTGGGGAACGTCCCATAATTCACGTAGGCGTTTGTATAGGTGAATGCGAGCTGTCCTGAGAGACCGTTGCGGTTGAAGTCGCCTTTGTTAAACTGGAACTCAAATCCCCGGGCCGTGAGACTCCCGACGTTGAGGCCGGAAACGAATCCCGTCTTCTGATCGAGGAAGAAGTTCTCGACTTGGTCCTGCGTTTTGCGCAGAAATGGCGTCAATTTCAAGGACATGTCGGTACCCTTGATGTGCCGTTCGTAAGAGAAGTCGAAGTTGTAGGAAATGGACGGACGGACCGCATGCCCCGGTGTCGTGAATCCGAATGGATAGAACGTGTTTCCAAGGAAGTCTGCCAAGTTTTGGTTCTGAACGTTGTACTGTTCGTACGCAGTGGTCGGGGGGCCGACATATTTTCCATAGCTCGCTCGATAGACGGTGTCGGCGCTCTGCGTATATGTAAGGGCGATACGCGGTTGAAATACGGTATACGTAAATGACTGGGCCGATGCATTCTGGAGGGCAGGCTTGGTATAACTCGCTCCGCTGGGGCTGGCTATCGTGGAGCAAGGAGTGGTTGGTGTCGGTGCACCGATGATCGTGGATTTTTCGATAGGCACATTGGTGGCGGGATCGATGCAATAGTTGTTATTGAATGAGTTGAACCAAAAGTCACGAGCGCCGCCGGTCGTGCTCGATCCGTTAAAGGTGAAGATATCGTTACGCAGGCCGAGGTTGATGAGCAGGCGATCGTTGGGCTTAAATTGGTCGGTAATTGAATACGAAGAAAATTTCGGTACGACCGTATTATATTTCCCTGCGAGTCCGTTCTCCACGACGTAATACTGGCAGGGCCCGGTCCCACAGACTGTGCCCGGAGCAATTGCCGGCACGGGAGCCGTCGGATCATGTGAAAGACCCTGAAGCACGCCACCGTTGAGGCACGATTGAACCGTTCCGGTCGCATCGTAGCAGTAACCGGCGTTTGGATTGTTGCTATCCACTAAAGTAGCTTGGGGGCCGTGATACATCGTGGTGTTGTTGTTGCGAAGCGTAGAGGCCGAGCTATACGAGCCTTGGAGATTGATAAGGTGCTTGTCGTTAATTTGATCGGTGAACTGGGCACTGAAGCCTCGCGTATGTGTGTTCAGCTCGTAGTCGGGGCCTGAGGGTCCAAAGTAATTTGCAAACCCGGTCTGCGGTCCGTTTTGCAACCAGTCTGAGTAGTACGTGTAACCGTACACACGCGCGAACGCGTTGGAACTGAAGTTCTTTTGGTATTGAACTTTTACAATTTCCTGATTGTTATAGATCGCATCTCGTGCGGATGCGGGGATCAGCGCGGGGGATCCCGGCGCGCAGCTATTGGCGAAGCCTCCTGCATTTATACAGCGATTCCGCGGAGAGTCTGGGAAGTAGTATGGGGCGACCAAGCCCGCATAATTTCCCGGAAGGGGCGCCCCGGTCGGCCCGGTGTAAATTGAGGAATCAATGTAGAAGGGCGCGCCGCCTAATAGGGCGGGGCCGAAAAGATTTGCGCCCTGGTCGTTGGTGGAATCGTAGAATGCAGTTTTGAGGAATTGGCTGTCAAACAGAATTTGGACATCGTCTTTTCCGACGCCGTTCCGGTGCGGGATGGCGATGTGGAAATTGCCAACCAAGTCGCGGTCGGCCAATCCTGATTGTGCGAACGCGTTCAAGCTGGATACAACATATTGATTGCTGGCTGTGTAGGCTGAATTGCATCCCCCGACACAGCCTAAGACCGTTCCATAGTTGGCGCGGAACGCGTCCCCCTGGTTGTTGTCAACGTAGCGAAACGCGTCTTGATTGTATCCGCCGATGCCAATGTAATACGAGAAATTTCGATTTGGGGTTGCGCCGCCGACTTCAACGGCCGCCTTATGGTAAAACGTGGGCGCGCCTACGGCTAAGTCAACTGAAGCAAAGCCGGGATGTGTGCCCGTGCGTATAACCTGATTAATATATCCGGCTAGGCCCTGGCCCTCAGAGTTTGCGGGTGACGCACCGGTGTATACTTGCAATTCTTGCTGGCCAAGCGACGAGGCTGTGCCCGCGGGATAATTGTCAAACGAACGATTTACGGGTACCCCGTCCAGTTCATAGCCGACTTGGTCGTAGTCGCCGCCCCGAATGTGGACGGTTTGATAGTAGCCATTTTGGTTGAGCGGAACATAGGCGCCTGGAACTGAGGCAATTGCCGAATACGCGTTGTTGAGTCCGCCACCGCCGCCAAGCGCCGCCACGCGTTGGCTCTGCGCAGCATTCACCGAATAGACGTCTGCAGTGGTTCCAGATTTAATCAGATCACCGGCTGCGCGGCTCGTCACGTTTCCGATCTCTCGCAGCGAGGTTTTCTGGACACCTAGCGATAGTGTCTGAGTTTGGTCGGCAAAGACCGTTACGCCGGGTTGCGAAAGCTTCTCGAATCCGCCCTTCACCACCGAGATGTCGTATGTATCCGGTGAGAGTGAAACGAATGCAAAGTGTCCGGTTTGATCTGTTTCGGCAACGGCTTGTTGAGAAGGACTGTTCGCGGTCACGGTGGCGTTGGCAACCGGAGTTGTAGAGCCAGCCTCAGTAACTACTCCAGTAAGCGCACCGGTCGTGCCTGCCTGCGTGCCTGTTGTTTGGCACACCATGGCAAAGAGTATGAGAATGCTGGTTAAGACATGCCGTAAACGCAAAAAGAGCATACTATTGAACTCCTCAGTAAAAGCGTGCGCTAATGCCTCTTTGTCAGGTGCGTGGCGCCGCCCCTGCCGCCGAAGTCGCAAGGGCAGCCGGCGTGAATTGAGGTGGACCGTCGTAACTGGGTTTGTATGGTGCTCAACGCACTGATAAACTGGACCCGCGGAACGCGTACACCATCGCCAAAGAATTTCCGACGGAAGCCTTCCAGAACCATCAGCGTCCGGCAAGCGTTCCGGTCGTCCTGCGTTCCCCTATATAAGGAAGAGCGGTGCAGGATGAGTGAGTAGAGAGCGACCAATTGAAGCGCATGAGAGACGGACTTACGCTGTTTTGCTTTGTGCTCTTCGTGG
>JALYIF010000398.1 GCA_030775925.1 Vulcanimicrobiota bacterium
GGCCATGGCCGCGCGTGACTTGGTACTCGAAGTGCAGGACGAGCTTGGCAACAACCAAGTACGCTGCTTGGCAATGGGCTCGACCGACGGCTTGGTTCGTGGCGGTGCGGTAACTGACAGCGGACTGCCGATCACGGTACCCGTTGGTGAAGGTACGCTCGGGCGCATTTTCAACGTGCTTGGCAAGACCATCGATTCCGACGAGCCGGTGAAGGCTTCCGCTATGTGGCCCATTCACCGTGACGCGCCGACGTTTGCGGCCCAAGATCCGACGCCGAAGATGTTTGAAACCGGCATTAAAGTCATCGATCTTATGGCCCCGTACACACGCGGCGGCAAAGTCGGGCTATTCGGCGGTGCAGGCGTCGGTAAGACCGTCCTCATCCAAGAATTGATCCGTAACATCGCCCAAGTTCATAAAGGCTTCTCGGTTTTCACCGGCGTCGGCGAACGCACGCGTGAAGGCAACGATCTCTGGATGGAAATGAAAGAGTCGGGCGTTCTCGCGCAGACCACCCTGGTTTTCGGTCAGATGGACGAACCCCCCGGCGTCCGCTTCCGCATCGCACAAACCGGTGTCACCATGGCCGAATATTTCCGCGACGAACTGGGCGCCGACGTGTTGTTGTTCATGGACAATATCTTCCGCTATCTCCAAGCCGGATCGGAAGTCTCCGCGCTGATGGGCCGTATGCCATCTGCTGTCGGATATCAGCCGACGCTTGCAACCGACTTAGGCAAACTCGAAGAACGCATCACCTCAACGCGTAAGGGTTCGATCACCTCGGTGCAGGCTGTGTACGTCCCCGCCGACGATTATACCGACCCCGCGGTCGCAACGACGTTCGGACATTTGGATGCAACCACCGCGCTCTCGCGTCCGATCTCGGAACTCGGCATCTACCCGGCTGTCGATCCGCTGGCCTCGAGCTCGCGCATTCTGGATCCGCAGATTGTTGGTCAGGAACATTACGAAGTCGCACGCGGCGTACAAGAAACGCTTCAGCGCTACAAAGATTTGCAAGACATCATCGCCATTCTGGGCGTTGAAGAACTTTCCGAAGACGATAAGATTGCCGTGGGACGCGCGCGCCGCATTCAGCGTCTGTTCTCGCAGCCGTTCTTCGTTGCCGAGCAATTCACGGGACGCGGCGGTAAGTTCGTCAAGATCGCCGACACGATTGCTTCGTTTAAAGAAGTGCTCGACGGCAAAGTCGACGATCTTCCCGAGCAAGCATTTTTCTACGCCGGCTCCATCGACGAAGTTAAAGAGAACGCCGAAAAAATGTCTGCCAAAGCGTAACGAATATGTCATTCTGAGCCTGAGCCCGTCCTGAGCCTGCCGAAGGGAAGAATGGGGCGCGGCTTCGACAAGCTCAGCGTGACCCACTAGGGGAACAAAATCGACACGATTACACGATGGCTACAGATCAGTGTCATGCTGAGCTTGTCGAAGCATTGGGAATAGGAAATTATGGCTAGTACTGTACCGTTTAAACTGATTACGCCGACGCAGATTGTGTTCGAAGGCGATGCCGAACTGGTGATCGCAGTCGGAACCGAGGGCGAAGAAGGCATTTTGCCACAGCACGCGCCGTTCTTGACGGCGCTAAAGCCCGGCGTGCTACGCGCGAATGTTATCAAGGACGGTTCGACGGAACGCTTGGAACTGGCTACGGGCGAAGGCTTTATGCAAGCGCTGCCCGATCGTGTCACGGTTTTGGTGGATCGAGCCTTGCGCTTCGAAGACGTGGATGTACCCGCCGCTCGAACCGAGTTAAGCGAAGCCACCGAACGTCAGCGTACGTCGGGCGATGCAGTCATGCATCAGCGCGAGCAATCGATCATCGACTTTGCAAACGCCAAGCTTCGGCTCACCGGTCACCACTAGCAGGCAACCTGCTAAAGCAATTCCGCCGTTAGTCGCGAATGTGGCTCATGTGTCGCGTACCCCCGGTTGGATGTTGCTCAGTCAAAAGGCCGCCGAAATAGCCGGTCTTACGGTTATCTCACGCCTGCTTGGCCCGCCACGCGGCCGGCGTAAGCGCCCCGCCTTCGGACCGCCTCCAAACGTGCATGTCCCCGCGCCGCTTCCTCCGCTACCGGCATTTATTGCCGAAGTCACCGATGCCGAAATGCACGCCCATCGCGCACAAATGCGCGGTGGCGCCTACTTATTTGTGGGGTTCTATTCCGATGGCCGCGTTCGCATGGCCACGACCGACGGCAAACGCTTCTCCGGTATCATGGTCGACCAAAAAGCCGTGATGGCCGACTTGCACGAGGACGACAGCTTCGAGATGATGGTTGCGGTGCACGCGCATGCGGGAGACCTCGTCATGCTCACAATGGACGGCGGCCCATATGATGGTCAAACGCTCAACGGTGAGACGCTATGATGAATTCGCTCGACCGGTTGGAAACGACGCTGCGCGTTAAAGGCGGTGCACGCCTCGAAGGCTCGGTCGAAACGCACGGAGCCAAGAACTCCGCCTTACCGATTATGGCCGCCGCACTCCTTGCAAAAGGAAAGGTCATTCTGCATCGCGTTCCGCGCATCACGGATGTCTCTGTCATGTGGTCGCTGCTGGAAGCACTCGGTGCGCGCCTTCGTTATGAAGGCAATGGTACGGTGATTATCGATTCATCGAACGTCGCTTCGCATCGTGCGCCGTACACGCTGGTTCGCAAACTCGCAGCCTCATTCGATTTAGTCGGCCCGTTGCTTGGCCGTTTTGGCCGCGCCGAAGTTCCGCTTCCCGGTGGCTGCGTGCTCGGCACGCGTGCAACCGACATGCACGAACAAGCTTTTCGCGCATTGGGCGCCGACGTCAAGAATGCACACGGATATTTGATCGCGACCGCCAAGCGCAAGCGATTGCATGGCGCCGACATTGAATTTCGGATGCCAAGTGTTGGAGCCACAAAAAATGCGTTGCTCGCGGCCGTTGTCTCGGACGGCTCAACAACGTTGCGCAATGTTGCGATGGAACCGGAGATCGGGGACCTAGCCGACTTTCTGAACGCCATGGGTGCAAACGTCAAAGGCGCGGGCTCCGACACAATCGTTATCGATGGTGTCTCTGAACTACACGGCGTGGAGCATACGATTATTCCCGATCGTATTGTCACCGGTACGTTGATGTTCTCGGGCGCGATCACGCGCGGCGACGTTACCATCAACAAGTGCGAACCCGAACATTTGCATGCGGTAATGCTCAAACTTCAAGAATGCGGCGTCAAAGTGACCCACGGAATTGACTGGATTCGAGTGCAAGCAGAAACGGTCAAGGGCGGGACCGATATTCTGACGGCTCCTTATCCGGGTTTCCCGACTGACTTACAGCCGCAAATCGTTTCTTTCTTTACGACCGCTCCGGGCACGAGCGTCGTTGAAGAGTCGATTTTCAACGCTCGCTTCTCCTATTGTAATGAGTTGGCACGCATGGGAGCCGATGTGCGAGTGGCCATGGAGTCCAACTCGGCGCTTATTAAAGGCGTGCCCTCCCTTTCAGGCGCACCAGTAGAGGCGCCGGATATTCGCGCGGGAGCCGCCTTGGTGGTTGCCGGCCTTGCCGCACAGGGCGAAACCGAGATCATTGGACTCGAGTACATCGACCGCGGCTACGAGCGCTTTGAGGAAATGCTATCCACCCTTGGCGGCCAGGTTCAGCGATCGAGTGGCGTCACTTCGCTGAGCGAACCGACCGGACTTTTTGAAACAAGCGCGTATCCTACGACGCGGGCACGCGCACCAGAACAATCACCATAGGAGTAGGGTTTGGACATCGGGATCGACCTTGGGACCGCCAACGTGCTGGTTCATGTTAAGGGTAAGGGCATTGTGTTACGCGAGCCGTCCGTGGTCGCAAAGGACACACAGACGAACCGCACGATCGCTGTCGGCGAAGAAGCGCGCCAAATGCTGGGGAAGACGCCGGGGCATATTCAAGCTATCCGCCCGTTGCGCGACGGTGTAATCGCCGACTTTGAAGTTACCGAGGCGATGCTCAGTTACTTCATTAAAAAAGTAACCAAGGACCGCGGCTGGTTCGCGAGCATCTTTAAACCCAAACCAAACGTCGTCATCTGCGTGCCTGCAGAGATTACCAGCGTCGAAGAACGCGCCGTTCGCGATGCCGCAAAATTAGCGGGTGCGCGAAATGTCGAAATTATTGAAGAACCGATGGCTGCGGCGATTGGTGCCGGCCTGCCGATCGACGGACCGTCGGGAAGCATGGTCGTTGATATCGGTGGCGGCACGACCGATGTCGCGGTAATCTCTCTTGGCGGCATCGTGGTCTCGCAATCGTTGCGAGTGGCGGGTAACAAACTCGATGAAGCCATCATTCGCTATATCCGGCGCGTCTACAATTTGATGATTGGCGAGCGCACGGCCGAAGAAGTGAAAATTAAAATCGGTTCGGCCTACCGGTTAGAGAACGAGCTCGCGATGGAAATTCGCGGACGCGATTTAATCAATGGATTGCCGAAGACCGTTAAAATCACGAGCGAAGAAATTCGCGAAGCCCTCGCCGAGCCGGTGGGTTCAATCGTCGAGGCCGTAAAATCGGTGTTGGAAAAGACGCCACCGGAACTGGCAGCCGATATCATCGATCGCGGTGTAATCTTAACGGGCGGCGGAGCGCTGTTGCGCGGGCTAGATAAACTTCTCGCCGAGGTGTGCGGTATTCCGGTAATTATTGCCGACGACCCGTTGTCGTGCGTGGCACTCGGGACCGGTATGAGAGTTCGCGTCTAGCTGGCTGGGTTTTTTCTTTCGTGCGTCAAACGCAGGCCGATACTGCATGAAGCCTCGCTTGAATTTTGTATTGCACGCACATCTACCGTGGGTGAAACGCGCGGGAAAGTGGCCCTTCGGAGAAGAGTGGCTTTTCCAAGCAATGCTCGGATCGTATCTGCCACTCTTAGATATGCTCGAGCGTTTACGCGCGAACGGCATTAGCGGCGCGATCACGCTGGGAATCACCCCCGTGCTGATCGAGATGTTGCGAGACCCGTATTTGATGGATGAGTTCGATACCTATTTGGACTCACGAATCGCACTGCTGGAAACGGACGCGCTTCGATTCGAAAAGGCATGTGCGCCATTGCACCAACTCGCCACCGGTGCAGCCGCGCATATCGAGAACGTCAAGAAACGTTGGCACGAGAAGTATCAGCGCAATCTGCTGGCGGCGTTCGGCACGTTTTCTCAAGCGGGCGATATCGAAATAATTTCA
Organism: Vulcanimicrobiota bacterium; assembly: GCA_030775925.1. Classification (GTDB taxonomy): domain Bacteria; phylum Vulcanimicrobiota; class Vulcanimicrobiia; order Vulcanimicrobiales; family Vulcanimicrobiaceae; genus JACRUB01. The sequence goes on from JALYIF010000398.1 coordinate 5,244, forward strand.
AGTGCTGCAACGCATGCCTACCTGCCGTTACTTAAGTCTGAGCCGGCAATTGAAGCGCAGCTAGAGACCGGCTTGGCCATAACGCAAGAGGCCTTCGGGTCCCGCCCAGGCGGCGTTT
>JALYIF010000399.1 GCA_030775925.1 Vulcanimicrobiota bacterium
ATACCACCCTTCGACATTGCGTGTCACCCTGAGACATTACGTGTCACCCTGCGACATTACGTGTCACCCTGAGCCTGTCGAAGGGTGGTTTGCACAGAACTCGGTATAGCCTAATAGCACCCTTCGACGAGCTCAGGGTGACACAATCTGCTCAGGGTGACACAATCTGCTCAGGGTCACACAATCTGCTCACGGTGACACTTAAAAAGAGAGCCGCGTTGCCGCGGCTCTCTTTTCTTTTTACATTCGTGAACGTTATGATTTACTATGGATCGTTTCTGACGTCGCGCTTGGTCTTATCCCAGCTCGCTTGAACTTCGTTCTTGCCTTGGTTTAAGACGGAGCCCGTTTTTTCGCCGAGGGTCATTTCATCACCAGCGACGTCACGCTTGGTTTGTTCTGCCTTGGCTTCCGTACGGTGACCCGCTTCGTTTGCGGTATCCTTGACATTGTCTACGGTATCCTTGACGGCGTTGGCCATCTTATTCATCGTGTCGCTCATGGTTATATCGTACCCCCGGGACGCGCCCTCAAACGCGTTTAGCGCCTGCTTGCATACGTAAATCTAAGGCGCGCAGCGCGCTCCCTCGTATAGAAATAGCGCGTCGTTGTTATCGACAGCAAGCAAGCGGCGCGTTCTGCCGTAGGTTGGATCGAATGCGGGCCTGCGCTTTGAGGTGACCACAAAAACCCGAGGCGAGGTACAAATAACGGTCCGTGGGGCCGCAAGATCAACGGGGTTGGGGACGTCAGCGGCCGCTAGCGTCTGGACGACGGGCTGGGTGTAAAATACAAGCGCATTGCCGCCGGGAACACCGGAAATTGCAACGGCATCGCCCGGAGCCCGCTCGCGCTGAATGATATTCGCGAGGCGGGGAATTGGCTTGAACTGTTCAGCCTGCGGGAGCGCAACCACCGCGAGCACGGAGATGCCGATAAAAGAAGCGGCACCCAAAACATGCGGCGCGTACAACGCCGTTCGTTCGGATAAAAATAGTAATGTTGTGAGAATGGAACCCACAAAAAGCGCTCCCCCGACGGCAAGCAAATCCCCCGAAAGGTTGTGCGCATCCGCCGTCAAGCGATTCTGATGCGAAAACATGACGATGGCGACCGCTAGGCATGCAATGGTCACGGGAATCGCAGCGGCCGAAATCATCAGGGAGCGGCGCCGGTACCGCTGCACAATCGATTCAAAATACAGGGCAACCAACAGGGCCAGGCCCGGAAGCTCGAGCGCAATATAGTTCGGCAATTTCGTCTTTGCAAAACTAAAAAACAGAAACGGCATGACGATCCAAATCAGCGCGAGGCGGACTAAGCCCCGATTTCCGTCGTCGACGCCGGAGTTGCGCGCCTGATTGATGCCGTAGACCATTGCGGCCGGTAAAAAAGCCACCCACGGGAAGAATCCCAAAATCAAAACCGGCAGATAGTACCAGACCGGTCCAGCCTGATTCTCGATCGTTCCGGTATAGCGCCCAAAGGTATAGTGCCCTAATAATTGGATGACCGATTCCGCACCCGAACGCGACACGAGCATGAGCAACCAAGGCAACACGATGGCGGCGAAGATGCACGCGCCAAGCACCCATGCCTGCAAGCGAGGGCGCTGCATGTTCTCCGTGCGGCGGTTCCAAAAATAAAACGGAATGATAACGAGGAGCGAAATTACGAGCGCCACGGGCCCCTTTGCGAGAAATCCAAAGGCAGCCGCCGCCCATCCGAAATACACGTAGCGGTCGCGACCGCTTTCCAATGCGCGCCACCACCAAAACAATGCCAGCGCGACTGCCAGATCCAGGAGTGCGTCCATGATCGCTAGGCGACCAAGAATCGCTTGCATCAGACTGGTGGAAAGAATGATCGCGGCATACATTCCGGCGCGAAGTCCCGCCGCACGTGTCACCGCATAGCCCGTCATTGCAGCCATTGCGATGGTAGCCAATGCAGACGGAAGTCGCAGTGCGAAGCTACCCACACCGAAGATCTTTGCAAAAAAGGCAGCGATCCAAAAATAGAGCGGCGGCTGGACAAACCAGGCCGCCCCATTAAGATGCATGACAACGGCATCGTGCAAGAGCAGAATCTCTCTGGCGACCTCTCCGTAGGCCGTCTCGCTGTTATCCCAAAGCGTGCCGTTCCCAAGCCCGGGAAGCGTCAGCATCGCCGCGATGAGCGCGCCAATCAGCGCTACGCGCGTCGGATTCTGCATTGGCGCAGTCTTTGTGAAAGTGCAAAGCGAGTCCCGCGGGCGCGCTCAGGCGGATTCGCGAAGAGAGTGGGATGCCATCGCTCCCCATCAATCTGCAAATTTCCGAGCGCCTCGCGACCATCATCGGCGGCGGCAAGGTTGCACTCCGTAAGGCCGTCGCGCTCCGTGCCGCCGGTGCGCGCGTCCGCATTGTCGCGCCCCAGATTGAACCCGAGCTCGCACAGTTGGCCGGCCAGTCCACCGATGCGCTTCGGAAACGCCCGT
>JALYIF010000400.1 GCA_030775925.1 Vulcanimicrobiota bacterium
TTACCCGGGTTTGACGCGTTTGTGCTGCCCGGAGGGTTTGCCTATGAAGATCGCATCCGGGCCGGCGCTATTGCGGCTCACGATCGCATGACCGATGCGGTCGTTGAAGGCGCTCAGGCTGGCAAGCTGGTGTTGGGAATCTGCAATGGTGCGCAGATTGTCTTGGAAGCGGGCTTGGTGCCGGGTACCGGTGCGCTGCGCCGGCCGACCGCGGCGTTTACGCGAAATGCTCCACTTGGGAAATTTATTTGTAGACACGTGCACGTAAAACTCGCGATCGACCCACAGCGTTGTGCGATAACCGCCGCCCTTGCGCAGGACACACTCATTCCAGCCTGGGCTGCGCATGGAGAAGGACGCCTTGCGGCGACCGGCGATCACCTTGCAGAGATCTCCGACGGCGGACACCTCGCATTTGTTTACGCGCATCCGGATGGGACGGTCGATGCGGCGGCCATTCCGAATGGATCGGCGCTGGGTGCGGCCGCGCTCACAAATCGGGAGGGAAACGTGCTAGCCATTATGCCGCATCCCGAACGCGATGCATGGACATTCAATCATCCCGATGCGGCCGTTGCGCGTAGCGCGCGCGGCGATGCAACCGCAATGCTGGCGCCCTCCGGCGGCGTAACGCTGTTCCAAAGCTTCGCGCAGGCTCTCAAATGAGTACGCGCACGATTGCGGTTCGTCTGAAGATTCCCGACAACGAAGCCTTTACGGCGCTCAGCGCGTTAAAGCGCTTGAATGTCACGGTCGATCGTCTCGAGCGCGCCGACATTTGGGTGTTTGAAACCAACGAGACAGCCGCTGCTTCGTTTGCCGCCGCAGTTCGCAAAAATGAAATCATGTTCAACCCCAATAAGCACGAGCTGGCCGAATTGGACACGGCGGCCCCGCGGGGCGGCGAAGTCTGGATCGAGGAGATCGGTCAAGATCCCGCTCAGCGTGCGCGACTTGGTGGTAAAACGATCCCCGGTGTGCTCTCTGCCAAACGTTTCGTCGGCTGGCGGCTCTTTGATGCGGCGGGAAATCCGGTGGATGCTGTCATCGCAAGAACCGCAGCCGATGTGTTGCTTTGCAATCCCGCTATCGAAAGGGCCCTATCGTAATGCTTGCACCTAAAGTTGAGCCGATCTTCGGCCACAAAAAATCGGGCGATTTCTATACCATTGCGACGCTTGGTTCCCATTCGGCATTGCAGATCCTTAAAGGTGCGCACGACGAGGGTTTCAAGACGCTTGCGATTGCCAACCGCGACACCGAGGCTCTGTACCGCTCGTGCAACTTCGTTGACGAAGTTATTGGCATCGATAAATATGAGGATTTTCCGAGCCATATGAGCATGCTCGAAAATCGCAAAATCATTATCGTCCCGCACGGCTCATTTGTAGCCTATCTCTCCCTTGACGATCATAAGAAAATGACGATCCCCTACTTCGGTAATAAGGCCGTGCTGGATTGGGAAGCGAGCCGTGAGTTGCAGCGCCAGTGGCTTTCTGCCGCCGGCCTGACTTTGCCGCGCCAGTTTAAAACTGCGGCCGAAATTGACCGCCCCGTTATTGTTAAACTGTACGGAGCGCAGGGTGGCAAAGGGTATATGTTCGTGCGCGACTCGGAGGACTTCGAGAACCGTGCGGGGCTGCTAGCCCGGCGCGACTACATGATTCAAGAGTATATCATCGGTGTGCCGCTCTATATTCACTACTTCTATTCACCGCTCACCGGGCGTCTCGAGATCATGAGCATGGATCGCCGGTATGAAACCAACGTCGATTCGCTCGGGCGCATTCCGGCAGCTGCGCAAGAGGGTCTTCAACTCGAACCCTCATACGTCGTCGTCGGAAACCAGCCAATCTCGCTGCGCGAGTCGATGCTGGCCGAGGCTTATCGGATGGGCGAGAATGTCGTAAAGGTCAGTAAAGAAATCTGCGGGCCCAAAGGGCTTTTTGGCGCCTTTTGCATCGAAACGATTATTACGCCGGATACGCAGTTCTACATTATGGAAATTTCGGCGCGGATCGTGGCCGGCACCAATTTGTTTATCGACGGGTCACCGTATTCGTATCTGAACTACAGCGAGCCCATGTCCACGGGGCGACGCATTGCGCGGGAACTCAAGAACGCACTTTTATCCAATTCCTTGCGTTCCGTACTTGATGACTCGAGCGAAATTTAAACTCGTCCTAGCGGTCGCTTTATTGGCCGCTCTGCTCGTCCCGCTGCGCGCGGCGGCCGATATCGTTGCGGATCCGCAGATTCTCTATACCCAGATGAAGGCCGCGTACGATAAAGGCCAACATCACGGCTGGAAATTTGTTGATCAAGAATATTACTTTGAGACAATTCTGAACGCGGGACGAGCCTACTCGCTTCAGCATCCCGACGATCCAAACTATGGCGAATTAGCCAAATTGACGGTGACGGTTGCAACCGGATTGCATTATAACCCGCTCACGAATCTTAATGCTGTGCCGTGGTACGTACGCGAGGCGGCGGGATATGTGATCGCGCATGGTAGCACCGACGATGTAAAAAATGCCACCGCGTTGCTTGACCGGGCGAATGCGGTAACGGACCCAATCCTTGAGGCCCGGCTTGCCGATGAAGATGCGACCGCTAATCTGCGCGATTACGGACTTGACCGCGATGTGTTACTGCAGCAGGTGGAAGCTGAGTGGCGTGCTTACGTCCTGACCAAAGATCCGTCATGGCGTACGCTTGCGCTTCAGCATGCAGCGGCCGGGTATTTCCCGGTCGAACAACTGCCCACATCGTACGGTGACGACTTCATCGCGGCGTCACGCAGTGCGGTAGCCGGTGTAGCCGGGTATGGGGCGGGCGATGTCGTGAATGCCACCAAGATGTTGGCACATCTTAAGAGCGTTGCTCCCTTGCGGCTCATTGGCACCGTGAACTCGCAATCGCACGCCGGGTATCTCTCGACGTTGGCGCCGGCAGACGAGTATTTCGGCCGGTTAAACATGTCGATCCTCGGAATGCGCAATGAATTGCGCCGCATAAATCTGTATCTTGATGCTGGGTACGGGGATCGGGAAAGCAATGCCGGCGTCTTTTTAGCCGAGGCTGTTGATGATTTGCATCGCGTGTACCCGCGCGACCGCGACTTGCCGGTGCTCCTGCTTCAAACCTATCGCACGCTGCAACGCATGCAGTCTCCAGAGAGCCAAAAGAGCGCAGCCGTCATTCGGTCGATTCTCACGATTGAATATCAGGATACCCAGCAGGCCAGAGAGTTGCTCGCGTCTTAAGCAAGGATGGTGAGTCAACAAGACCTTGCCGCCACACTCCGGGGCTATGATACCGGGAAACTGACCCTGTGCTCGATCGGGAGCCATTCGGCGCTCGAGGTGGCCTATGGTGCGCGGGCCGCAGGCTTAGCAAATTTGGTGGTGACGGCACGCGGCCGCGAGAAAACGTACACCACATATTTTGCGCGCCGCGAAGATCCGCCTCGCGGGTGCGTCGATGAGACCCTGGAGATTGCGAGTTTCCCCGATCTTCTCAAGCCCGAAGTGCAGCAGAAGCTGCTCTCTAAGAA
>JALYIF010000401.1 GCA_030775925.1 Vulcanimicrobiota bacterium
TGGAAGTCGTCCCATTGGTAGCGTGAGGCACTCAAGTAGGCGGTTCCGGCTTCCGTGTGTGAAGGCTCGATGGAGCTGATTTGCGCCCACTGTGGCAGTTGCGGCGGCGTTACCAACGCCCAATTTCCGCCGTGATTCTGCGTTACATGCACGAGGCCGTCGGCAGAACCCGCCCACAGCACATCGCCGTTAAGCGGTGAAACCGCGAGCGACGCGACATCGGGAAAGCGCTCCACGCCAGTTTGATCTAAGTCAATCGGTCCGCCACTGTCGCCTTCGGTGCTCTTATCATCGCGCGTGAGATCGGGACTGATGACGTTCCACGTCTTTCCGTAGTCATTGCTCGAGAATACGTTCTGGGCGGCGATGAGCAATTCGTGAGGTTTAGCGGGCGAAAAAATGACGGGATGCGTCCAGCCGAACCGGTACTTATTTTTGGCAGCGGCCGCGCCGGAAAGATAGACGGCCCACGGAGTAACATTGTGCGTTTGGCCGACATTGTTATCTTGGCGGATGAGCGCGCTATTATACGCGCCGCCGAACGTAACCCCAACTTCATTCGGATCGGGCGCAACAAAAGTGCTTTCGCCCGCGGCGACACCGTGCCAGTCGCCAAGTTGCACGCCGCCCTGAGAAGTAGCACTCGGCCCCTCAAACGCGCCTTCATCTTGCGCGGCGCCGTAGACATGAAACGGAAACTGATTGTCGAGCGCTACGTGATAATACTGACCCGTCGCCTGATTTAACTCCGTGCTCCACGTTTTGCCGCCGTCGGTAGAGACGGTGCCGCCACCGTCATCGCCTTCCAGTAGAATCTTCGGATTGTTCGGGTTGATCCAAATGATGTGATGGTCGCCCGGGGGCGTGATTGTTTTCCAGACCTTTCCGCCATCGGTCGTCTTGAACACGCCGTCAACTTGCGGCGTGTACGCCACCTGGGAATTAGTAGGATCGGCATAGATCCCCATATAGTAGAAGGCGCGTTGACGCAACTTCATTTGATTGTTCATGAGTTGCCAGGTGCCGCCACCATTGGTAGAGCGGAACACGCCCCCTTGGCGAGCTTGTACGATCGCGTACACAATGCGCGGATTACTTGCCGATACCGAAACGCCCATACGCCCGAGTATGCCGGGTGCGAAGCCGGGATGCTTGGAAATATTGGTCCAATGGGCGCCACCGTCGGTGGTTTTGAACAAGCCGCTACCCGGCCCGCCGCTGGTTAATTTCCACGGCACGCGCTGAGCCTGCCACATGGCGGCATAGAGCGTGCGCGGATCGTGCGGATCCATGACGATGTTGATCGCGCCCGTATTTGCATCGACGAATAGTACCTTGCTCCAGGTCTTTCCGCCGTCGGTCGTTTTGAAGACGCCACGTTCTGGATTGGCTTTAAATACGTGCCCCATCGAAGTCGCGTAAACAATGTTTGGATCGGTTGGATGAATGACGATGGAACTGGTCGTGTGCGTATCGCGGAGCCCCGCATACTGCCAAGTTTTTCCGGCGTCTTTAGTTTTATAGATTCCATCGCCGGTATCAAAATCGCCGCGAATATCACTCTCGCCCGTGCCGGCATAGATGACCTTGGGGTTCGAGGGCGCTACCGCAAGCGCGCCGATCGTGTCGGCCACACCGGGAATCTTGCCGTCGGTAATGTTGGTCCAATCCTGCCCGTAGTTGCGGCTGCGCCATACGCCGCCTTGTACGCCGCCGATATAAAACAAATTCGGATCGCTCGGAACACCGGCGATGGCAACCACGCGGCCGCCGATGAATGGGCCGATGTTGCGCCATTCGAGTTTGCTCATCAGTTTCTGCGCGGGACTCGAGGGCGCCGCGTAGGTGGGCAGGGGCGATGCCAAAAGAAAAACAGCCAGTGCTAGGGCAAGCGCTTTTTTCATGTAACTCCTCAAAATCGATTGCTTGCTCCATTAAGTCTGAGTAGGAGCCGATACCTTCAGGGGGTTCATCGTGACTGTCCGTTCGACTATTGCAGCGCTCGCATGTGCGGCCGCGCTTTCGGGGAGTGCCTCGGCATTGGCACAGACAGCCGCGCCCACAGCGGCTCCGGCGCCTGCACCCGTTCCAGTGACGGCCTCACCCTCAGCGCCTTTTAAGGCGTTCTCCGGGCGGGGCACTATGGCCATGGAGGCGATGGTCTCCGACGCGCCGGTCAAGCTCGGCATGGAAGTCGCGGTGATGTACGGCGGCCACAAGGTCCGCATCGATCTCGTTCATCTCGACATGTCGGGCAATTCGCCCAGCACCGGATCGATGATGGCCCAACTCTTGCCGCAAGGCACGATGACGCTTGTCTTCGATCAAACGAGCGGCATGGCAACGATTTGGTCCGAACAGAAACACGCGTACTACCAAACAAAGGTTCGTAACCTGCGCCGATCCTCCAAACCTTCGCCGCAAAAATCAACCGAACCGCAAAGTTCCGTTATCGACCAAATTCTGGGCGCCACGAAATCAATGACCGAATACGATGTGTTCAGCCAATCCGTCGCGCTGGTCGGCCATCAAGTCGTCAACGGGCACATGTCTTCGCTCTTTCACTACACGATGCAAACGCAGAAGCGCGCCGACAAACTGCAAGATGCAAGTGGCGATATCGCACTGGCGGATGACCTCTCCGGCATTCCGATTCGCCTGTGGACAACCGTAAAAGGCAAGTATGACGGCAGCCTCAAGCTCGACCTTACGTCGGCATCCTTGAGTGCGCCGATGGCCAGCGTCTTCACCGTTCCGCACGGCTACAAGAAAGTTGCCGGCATTATGGACTTACTAGGCCACACGCCTTAAGCCGCGATGCGAGGAGGTTTCGCTAAGCCGGAACGG
>JALYIF010000402.1 GCA_030775925.1 Vulcanimicrobiota bacterium
GCATTAAGTTGTGCGCCGCTCACATCCGGAGCATTGACAACACCGGTTTCGTCGCGTGAATTACCGAGTGAAAAAATTCGCAAGCCGACATCGGCGTTCTGCGAAATATTCCAGGTGAGATTCGCAAGCGCCGACCGGCTTGAGATCGTCGAGCCTAAATGAATCGGTTCGGTATTCCCCGGTCCGGCAACGCACGGGTTTGCCGTACAGAACAGCGAGTCTTGATTGACGTAGCCTTGCTCTTGCTGATCGTCCAATGCAAGCGCATACCCAAAGCGGCCGCGTGTGCCGGTGAGGTTGTACCAGCCCTCCGTCGCACCGAATGACCCAGTGCTCAGTGAAAACGCATTATGCGGCGCCTTAGTTGGCCGCAACGAAAGAATGTTGACCCCGCCGCCGATTGTATTCGACCCGTTCAAATCTTTGGCGCCTAAGCCTTCGGTTACATCGACACCGGAAAATGCCGCGACGGGAAACCGTGAAAGATCCAAGTCGCCGGTGTTGCCATCGTTGAGAATTTGTCCGTCCAACGTAACGAGCGTTTCGGAGGGATCGGGTCCGCGCAAAGCCACCAGTGCGGGGGCCGTTGCCGCGCCACCGTCCGGCCGCGGAAGCGTCACTGAAGGCACTTCTAGTAAGCCGTCGATGATGCGATCGTTCCCCGCGTCTTCGAGATGTTGCCTGCTAATCTGGACGCTCGGAATTGTGCTTCGCGAGAGCGCCAAGCGACCGTCAACAAACACCTCGGCAATGGGTCGCAGGTGCGCGGAATCATTTGGCTCGAGCGCGATCGCGAGGCTGGTATCGTGATCGACCTCAAGCGGCCCCGCTTCGGCGACGCTAAATCCATTTGCGTTTACTGAAACTGCGTAGGAGCCTCGATCAACGTGCACTTGAAAGTGTCCGCGCGCATCGCTGGTTGAATTTCGGTCCACCTTGCCGTGAATGGCAATGTGAGCCCCAGCAATTGGTGATCCATCCGGCGTTTTGACGTCGCCGGAGATCAAACAGCAGACCGCAAGCGCGGCTACGGAAACCATGAACCAAACTCCTAATCATCCGCACTAAAGCGAGTGCGACCCACATTCAATGACCAGGGGCGCCCATCTTTCTAGACTGATCGTTCGGCGGCGCCTAGTGGCGTTTTCCATCTAAAGTCACCATTAATGCTAGGTTAAACTCTCCTCTATTGACCCGCTCCGGTTGCTTTGTAAAGCTAGCATAAAGTTGTCCCGTCGGGGCTAGCTGCACTCTTTGCTTGGGGGCTGTGTGAAGAACTTACGTCTTGCTTTTGCGTTACTATGCGCATTTTCGGTGATCTCTTGTAGCGGAGGGAGTCATTCGATTCCCGCCGTTCCGACGGCGCCGACACAAACACAATCACTCCCCGCGCCGCACGCGGTTTCTAACGGTCGAAAGATCGCCTTGCCGAAATCGTCGGCCCTGCACACGCTGGATTCGACCGGCGCGCTCAAGGACGGCGGCTTTGAATCCGGGGGCACCTCCTACTGGGCCCAGTGCGGCACCGTGAACGCCTCAATTGTTACGCTTCACCCACACACGGGCAACTACGCTCAGCGCGACGGCGCAACGTCGGGCGAAATCGCCGGGGACTCGGGTCTGTGCCAGCAGGTTACCATCCCCTCAAACGGCACCTTGAGTTTTTGGGTGTGGGAAGTCTCGAACGAATCGAGCACGACCTACGCGGATCAGGAAGCTGACCTGCTCGACTCCACCGGCACGGTCGTCGCACAATTCTATCTAGATCACGGGCAGATGAGCGGCTGGACCCAGCGCAGCTATAGCGTAAGCGCCTATGCCGGCCAAACGTTATGGATCTATTTCGGTGCGTGGGCGCAGAGCTCGAGCTCGAGCTACTATACCTACCAGTATATCGATGACGTTGCATGGGGCGGCACATCCACCCCGACTCCTGGACCTACTGCAACGCCAACACCTGGCTCAACCGCCACTCCTGGCCCCACGCCAACTCCGGTGAAAACCCCGACGCCAACCCCAGGCGCGACGGCAACACCGACCCCGTCTCCAACGGCCACGCCTACTACAACGCCGCGCCCGACTGCGACGCCGACCAGCACCCCCACACCGAGTGGCGGCCCAACACCCATAGCAACCCCGGGCGGCCAAGGCAGCCAGAGCTGTGGAACCAGCTGTGGCGTGCAGCGGTGGCATATTAAGACCCTCGATGACGCCTATGTAAACACGATCAACTGGAC